>CAVIFD010000192.1:0-3950 GCA_963641545.1 bacterium
GCATAGAGCAGGCGATGGACGATGTCCGCCACGGACGGGTGACGGAATACGAGAGTGCCGACGATATGTTCGAAAAGTTGGGGATATGAAAAGGTACAGAATCATTGCCACCAAACGCTTTGAGAAGGACGTGAAACGATGCGCAAAGCGTGGTCTTCCTATGGAAAAGTTCAAGAAGGTGATCCGTCTGCTCGAAGAAACGGGAAACCTGCCTTCGGAGTATAAACCGCACAAGCTGTCCGGTCGGTATGCAGGAAGCTGGGAATGTCATATAATGCCGGACTGGTTGCTTGTGTGGGAGCAACATGACGAAGAGCTTGTGCTGGTGATGATAAATACCGGCACGCACAGCGACCTGTTCTGAACGAATATTTTCTTGTCGTACATTTCTTTCGGGGGACGTGAATGGTATTTGAGGAGAGCGGCGACAAGGGAAAGAGCAGCGTTTGCTGCCTCCCGCAGACCAGGGGAATGCTGTCGCGCCGGAGATCTTGTCCCATGCAAGCTGCATGAAGCCGTCGCCATGAGTTTCTTGTCCCATGCAAGCTGCATGAAGCTGTCGCCACGAGTTTCTTGTCTCATGCAAGCTGCATGAAGCTGTCGCCACGAGTTTCTTGTCCCATGCAAGCTGCATGGAGCCGTCGCCACGAGTTTCTTGTCTCATGCAAGCTGCATGGAGCTGTCGCCACGAGTTTCTTGTCCCATGCAAGCTGCATGAAGCTGTTGAGCCCGCTATCTTGCTTCGTGCATTTATCCTATGCGGGATACTTTGCCATCTTTCAGTTGGTACTTCTCGCCGCCCTCGGGACATACGGCGAAACCCTCTTCATCAAAGTGCAGGCGAACTCCGCGCTCGCTCACCCAGCCAATCTGCACAGAGGGGTTACCCACCACCAAGGCGAAGGGCGGGATATCTTTGGTCACGACTGCCCCCGCACCAATCATGGCATACTCGCCGACGGTGTGCCCGCAGACAATAGTGGCATTGGCTCCGACGGTTGCCCCGCGACAGATGCGCGTCGGCACATAATGGTCTCTACGCGGAAAGGCACTGCGGGGATTGAGCACGTTCGTGAACACACAGCTCGGACCGAGGAAGACATCATCCTCGCAGGTCACGCCGGTGTAGACCGACACGTTGTTTTGCACCTTCACGTTGTTGCCCAGAACGACGGAGGGCGAGATGACCACGTTCTGCCCGATGTTACACCGCTTGCCGATGGTGCAACCGGACATGATATGCGAGAAATGCCACACGCGGGTGTCGTTGCCAATGGTGCAGCCCGGGTCGACGACGGCTGTCTCGTGTGCCTGATATGTTGCCATAGGGGGTGTTATTTATAGATGAGAAAAATCGTGGGCTTCTTGCTGAGGTCGGGCACCTTCCCTGCCCAGTCCTTCACGGGGCGGGTGCGGATGTATTCGTCGTCGCAGGTGATGTCCGAGGCAATGCACAGCTTTGTCGACGGGCGGCAGGTGCGGATAAGGTCTTCCACTAACTTGTTGCCCCTGTAAGGTGTCTCAATGAAGAGCTGCGTCTGGTTCTCGGAATAGATGCGTCCCTCCAGGCGTTTGATTGCGGCAGTGCGCTCCGAAGCATCTATCGGGAGATAGCCGTGGAAAGCAAAGCTCTGCCCGTTGAAGCCCGATGCCATCAGCGAGAGCAGTATGGACGAGGGTCCCACCAGCGGCACAACGGGATAGCCCCTGCGCTGCGCAATGGCAACCACGTCAGCCCCCGGGTCGGCAATGGCAGGGCATCCCGCCTCAGAGATGACACCCACATGCTCGCCTTCGGCAAGCGGCGCAAGAAAGCCTGCCACGTCTTCCACGGAGGTGTGTTTGTTAAGCTCATAAAACATCAGATTATCTATCACGAGGGACGGCTCCGCCTTCTTCAGGAAACGACGGGCAGTGCGCACGTTCTCTACAATGAAATGTTTTATCCGGAGGATTATCTCGCGGTTATACTCGGGCAGGACCCTGCTGTGATCGGTGTCTCCTATCGTGACAGGTATGAGGAAAAGCGACGCTTGCATGTCAATTTTGTTTTGCGGCAAAGTTAGTACTTTTGCCGCAAACGAACCGTAAGGATGTCTCTACCCGCAGATTTTGTCACACGCACACGTACCCTTTTGGGCGAAGAATACAACCTCTTGGAGGCAGCATTGAAAACAGATCCCCCCGTCAGCATACGCATCAACCGCGCCAAGGGAGTGCGGGCTCTCGCGGCAGAGCCCGTTGCCTGGTGTGACGCGGGCTATTACCTCAGGGAACGCCCGCAGTTCACCTTCGACCCCCTGTTTCATGCCGGAGCATATTACGTGCAGGAAGCATCGTCGATGTTTCTTGAGCAGGCGATACGCACGTTTGTCAGCGGACCGGTAAGGTGCCTCGACCTCTGTGCAGCTCCGGGCGGCAAGTCCACACACCTACTGAGCCTCCTTCCCGAAGGGAGCCTGTTGGTGAGCAACGAAGTGATACGCAGCCGCAGCAATATCCTTGCGGAGAACATAGTGAAATGGGGTAGTCCCAACTGTGTCGTCACAAACAACGACCCCGAAGAGATAGGGCAGCTGAGGCACGCGTTCGATGTCATCTTAACCGACGTGCCTTGCTCGGGCGAAGGGATGTTTCGCAAGGATAAAGACAGCACGGGAGAGTGGAGCGTGGCAAACGTGGAGCTATGTGCAGCCCGCCAAAGGCGTATCATCCGCGACATTTGGGATGCCCTGAAGCCGGGCGGACTGCTCGTCTACAGCACCTGCACATACAACACCGAGGAAGACGAGGACAACATACATTATATAAAGGAAGAGCTGGGGGCGGAGGTGCTCGCCGTCCCCGTGAAGGATGAGTGGCAGGTCTGTGGTCCGCTGCGCTACGACGACCCCGTCTGCCGCTTCTTCCCCCACAAAACGCGGGGCGAAGGGTTCTTCCTTGCCGTCATGCGCAAGGCGGAAGGGGAAACAGAGGAGCTTCGCATGAAGGGAAAGGCGAAGAAAGGGAAAGCCGCACCCGCACTCCCGTCCGTCGTAAGGGGATGGCTGCAAGACCCCGACAGCTTCCGCATGGATATGTCTTCGGACGGCACGATACGTGCCATCCCCGCTGCGTACCATGACATGCTGCAAACCCTCTCAGAACATCTGCGCATCGTGCACTCCGGTATTCGCCTCGGCGAGATGAAAGGGAAAGACATCGTGCCCTCGCATGCCTTGGCAATGAGCACAGCTCTGCGCCGCGAGGCTTTCGCCCGCGTGGATGTCAGCCGTGAGGAAGCCGTCAGGTATCTGAGGAAAGAAACGATTACTCTCCCGCCGGAGACGGAGCGAGGATATGTGTCGGTTTGCCACAAGGGCTTCCCGCTCGGCTTCGCCAAACACCTCGGCAGCCGCACGAACAACCTCTACCCGCAGGAATGGAGGATACGCAGCACCCGCGTCCCCGAAGAGGCTCAGGACTTGCCTTTCAGATATTCATTACCTTTGTAGCGAACAATATATTATTCATCTGATACCGCAATTTAAAAGTAAGAACAATATGATAGCATTTAATATCTCCGCTCCCAAAGATGTCGCCTTGCAGATTGCCGCAAGGGTTAAGGCAAGACGATTGGAGCTGGATTTGACCCAAGAGGGATTGGCAGCAAGAGCCGGAATAAAGTTTGCCACCTACCGCAGATTCGAGCAGACAGGGGAAATATCTTTGAAGGGTTTGCTTCAGATCGGATTTGCCTTGAATGCGCTCCCTGAATTTGATGCGCTCTTTGCGCAAAAGCAGTACCGGACTCTTGATGATGTTTTAAGTGAGCAAAACGCCACCCGCAAAAGAGGCAGGAAACATGAATAGCATAAAACAGATAGAGGTCATTTATGATAATCGTTTGGTCGGTCGTCTGGCTTTGACCCAAGAGGGGTTATGCGCATTTGAGTATTCGACAGAATGGC
>CAVIFD010000193.1:0-3928 GCA_963641545.1 bacterium
GACGGGGCTTCCTCTTGCGTTTCGGCAGAGCACACCTCAGCCCGAACTCCGGCTACCCGGAAGCAGCCCTGGCTGCCATCCTCGACTGCCGCTTCGGAGGGACGCACCGTTACTTCGGCGAGACTGTGGAGAAACCATACATCGGAACGAACGACAGGAGCCTCACCTCGCAGGACGTGTCGGTTGCCATAAAGACAAACAGAAAGGTGGAGATAACCATGGGGCTGCTCGTCTGTCTTCTGTCTTTGATTTTGCACTAAAACAACACATGATTATATGGAAGGAATAAGACTAAACAAACTGCTCAGTGGCGCAGGCGTTTGCTCCCGCAGGGATGCAGACAGGTTTATCGAAATGGGACGCGTCACCATCAACGGCAAAGCTGCCGTGGTCGGACAGAGAGTAATGGAGTCGGACATCGTCATGCTCGACGACATCAAGGTAGACACCTCTCAGATGCAGGACTATTCGCACAACAGCATGGGCAAGACACGCAATCTTATCTTCGGTGGCGAGGATGCCGTAAAGGAGAAAAAGGCGAAGCAGACAGAGACCGTCTCCCCCACCACGGAGAAAAAGAAATCACCCTTCAGCAAGCTGCGCCCGGGGAAATACATCAAGTACAACAAATACGCTGCCGCAAGGAAAGCAGCCAAAAGGGACGAAGACGGCTCCGGTGCTTCCGAACGGGAACAGACCGAAAGAAGAACGAGGCGATGACGGAAAGGCATATCGTGCTGATAACCGGCGGACAGCGTTCCGGCAAGAGCGGGTATGCGCAGAAGCTGGCATTGAAGCTCGATGCCGCGCCGGTTTATCTTGCCACGTCCCGCGTATGGGACGATGAGTTTCGCCGGCGCGTCATGCGTCACAGGGCTGACCGCGGCGCGGAATGGACAAACATAGAGGAGGACAAGTACCCGAGCCGCCACAGTCTGGAGGGAAAGACAGTCGTGATAGACTGCGTCACACTGTGGTGCACGAACTTCTTTTTCGACAACAACAGTGATGTCGACTTGTCGCTTCGTGAGCTGAAGGAAGAGTTCGACCGCCTGACAGCGCAGCAAGCCTGCTTCATCTTCGTGACAAACGAGATCGGAATGGGAGGTGTGTCTCCCGATGCCTTGCAGCGGAAATTCACCGACCTGCAGGGATGGTTCAACCAATACGTTGCCTCGCGTGCCGACGAGGTGATACTCATGGCGAGCGGCATACCGGTAAAGATAAAGTAACGACAAACCCCGTAAAGCATGATTACCTTTCATATAGAACGTCCGGACACGGCCATTGCCCGTGCGCTGAGGGAGAAGATAGACAACCTCACCAAACCCAAAGGCTCGCTTGGCAGGCTGGAGGAGATTGCCCTTCAAGTCGGGCTGATACAGCAGACGCTCACTCCCTCGCTTCCTCATCCCGTCAACGTCATCTTCGCCGCAGACCATGGCATTGCCGACGAGGGTGTGAGCAAGTCGCCTAAGGAAGTAACCCGCCAGGTGGTATACAACTTTCTCCACGGAGGAGCCGGCATCTGCTTCCTTTCGCGTCAGCACGGTTTCGAGATGAAGATTGTCGACAGTGGTGTAGACTTCGATTTTCCTCCCACGCCACAGCTTATCGACCGTAAGATAAGGAAAGGGACGCGCAACTTCCTCCACGAGGCTGCCATGACGCGCGAAGAGATGGAAAAGGCTCTCCGCTGCGGAGCAGAGATCGTCGCCGACTGCCACGAGGAAGGATGCCGCGTGATCAGCTTCGGAGAGATGGGCATCGGAAACACCGCCGCCTCCGGAATGTGGATGACATGCCTCACGGGGATACCGCTCGTGGAATGTGTCGGTGCAGGAAGCGGACTCGACAGCCGTGGAGTACAGCATAAATACAATGTCCTTAAAGCAGCCCTCAAGAGCTATGCGGGCGACGGCAGTCCGCTTGATGTCATGCGTCATTTCGGAGGCTACGAGATGGTGATGGCTGTGGGCGGCATGCTCCGTGCAGCCGAGCTGAAGATGGTCATACTTGTCGACGGGTTTATCATGACAAACTGCGTTTTGGCTGCCTCGCGCCTTTATCCCGAGATGCTCCCTTACTGCATATTCTGTCATTGCGGGAGCGAAGCGGGGCACAAGAAGTTGCTCGACGCGCTTCATGCCAAGCCCGTATTGAGCCTCGGCATGCGCCTTGGCGAAGGCTCCGGCGCCGTCTGTGCCTTCCCCATCATAGACTCGGCTGTGCGTATGATAAACGAGATGCACACCTTCCGCGAGGCGGCAGTGACAAAATATTTCTAACCCCTGACATCCGGCATATATGATACTACGTCTGTTGGCTGCATTCATATTCTTCACCCGCCTGCCCCTTTGGAAACCGGCGGAAGTACCTGCGGAATACTTCAAGAGAGTGGTGAGCGGATGGGCATTCGTCGGGTGGCTCACCGCCGGAGTGACGGTCGCCGTGCTGTACGCCGCCTCCCTTGTCTTGCCTATGGGAGTGGCGTTGGTTTTGGCTATGGCGACGCGGCTGATGCTTACAGGCTGTCTTCACGAAGACGGACTGGCGGATTTCTTCGACGGCTTCGGCGGAGGGACAACCCGCGAGCAGACGCTATCCATCATGAAAGACTCCCACATCGGGAGCTACGGCGTGATTGGTCTCATCTTCTACTTCGGGCTTTACTTCGCATCTCTCATCAGCCTCCCCACAGAGCTTGCGGGCTGCGCCATCCTTGCGGGCGACCCGTTCAGCAAAGGCTTGGCAGGCATGGTCATCAACCGTCTGCCGTACGCACGGAAAGAGACGGAAGCAAAAAACAAGACCGTATACACCCGCATGACAGCGAAGGAATATCTGTTCAGCATCGCCTGCGCACTACTTCCGCTCTGCTGGTTGCCGAAGCCCGTTTACCTCCTCGCCACCTTGTTGCCCGTTGCCGTCTTTCTCTCTCTGACCTCCTTCATGAAGCGAAGGATCGGGGGGTACACCGGCGACTGCTGTGGCGCACTGTTCCTGCTCTCGGAGCTGAGCTTCCATCTCGCGATCACCGTTATATATACGATACTTCAGAAAGCCGCGCCGTGAATATCCTTTTGGTGAGACATACCTCCGTTGCCGTCCATGCGGGCTATGCCTACGGAGAGACCGACGTGCCCCTCAGCCCGTCTTTCGAGGAAGAAGCAAGAGGGGTGAAGCTCTCGCTCCGTGGGGAGACGTTCGATGGTGTGTGGAGCAGCCCGCTCTCCCGCTGCCTCCGGCTCGCTGCCTGCTGCGGCTATCCGTCAGCAGCTACGGACAACAGGTTGAAAGAGCTCGATTTCGGGGAGTGGGAGATGAAGAGTTGGGACGAAATATCTGCCGACCCGCGCTCCGAGGCTTGGTTCGCGGACTGGATATTCGCCAAGGCCCCCGGCGGGGAATCGCTCTCGGACCAATACGCCCGCGTCCGTTCGTTTCTCGACGACCTGAAAAGCGGCAGGTTTCAAAACGTTTGTATATTCACCCACGGAGGCGTCATTGCCTGCGCACGGGTCTACGCAGGAGAGTGCACTCTCCGCGATGCCTTCAAACACGTTCCTCCCTACGGTTCCGTATTAAGACTGCACCTGTAAGAAGCCATCCGTCGCAATCAACACCTTCATGCAGCCGTGCATGGGGCAAGAGAGCGGGCGCAATACCTTCATGCAGACGTGCACGAGGCTGTTGCGCCGCGCTCCAAGGTCTTGCACCATCTGCACGGGGCAGGTGCGCCGCGCTCCAAGGTCTTGCACCATCTGCACGGGGCAGGTGCGCCGCGCTCCAAGGTCTTGCACCATCTGCACGGGGCAGGTGCGCCGCGCTCCAAGGTCTTGCACCATCTGCACGGGGCAGGTGCGCCGCGCTCCAAGGTCTTGCACCATCTGCACGGGGCAGGTGCGCCGCGCTCCAAGGTCTTGCA
>CAVIFD010000194.1:0-3922 GCA_963641545.1 bacterium
CATCCCGACGTTCCTGTCTCTCTCGGAAGAAGAGCCGGTGTAGTTGATTGTGATGGTATGTCCGCCGCCGTCGTATGTTCCTGCGAAGGAATAGCCGGAATAGTTCCTGCCTGTATAGGAGTCGCTCATCGGCGGAGCAATGAAGTCGGCTCCCTGCTTGAAGTAGAGCCGGCATCCGTGGTTGACGGAGTCCTTGTACAGCCCGTAGGTAAAGGTGCTGAAGTCGTCTGCCGAACTGATCAGATATGGGTCTTCAGCCGTACCGCTTCCCTCCAATCCGTATTCGACGGCTGCCGACATGATGGAATGGAGCATCTCGTTCCTGAACGTGGCAATCAGTCGGATGTCCAGTTTCTTCCCGTCAGCCGTTATTGCCAGCATGTCGTAATCGCTGTCGGGAATGTGCACGGTTGCGGGTATACGGATGGAGAGCCAAAGCCTTCCGTCCTTGATGCCGACAGTTGCCTCGAACTCTTGCACCGAAGAGTCCGTGTGCGAACGCAGCTGTATTGTGATATGCGTTGTCGTATCCGGAAGGTTCCACACATGGCGTTCTATGAAAAACGAGCTCAGCTTATGTTCGTCTGCCACCTCTAACGTCGAACCTGCTTCGTTCGACAGGAACGGGTTGTCGTTGCTACAGCTGCTGCTTACTGCCAACCAAAGGGCGAGCAACAAAAGGATGGTCGATATTCTTTTTGTTTCCATCTGATTGAATGTTTTTCGTTGTTCTTGTCTGTTACTTGATAGCCTCTTCCATCTCCGAATGGTTGGGTATCGGGAAATAGCCCTTCTCGTTTACCAGATCCCACTTGGCGTATGTCCCTGTGAAATCCCAGTTGCGGAAGGAAGCCGTGTTGCACAGCCCGTCCAAAGAGGAGATCCTGACTGCTGCGCTCTTTCCGGAATGGTCTTCCGAGCCGTAATAATAGGAGTTTTCCTGCGAAACGAAGTTCCCATAGTTGGAAATGGCAGCGTACCAGTTTGTGCCTACATTAAGGCAGTTGCTGATGGACGAGCCGCCGCCTGCCCATCCTGCAACGCCGCCCGTAGCATTCGTTTGAACACCTGTATGCGGACCGATGTTGACGCAATCGTTGATTTCGCAGTACTGCCGTGCATGCCCTATGATGCCGCCCGCCTCGCCGGCTTTGTCAATCTTCACCTCGCCGGTATTGACACATTGCGAAACGACCACCGCATTGTTTTGGTAGTCTGTTGCCCCCTCGATAATGGCGTTGATGCCGCCAATGGAGGTGACGAGTCCTCCTGCGGCTGCCAATGCTATGGGCGTGGTAGACCCTGCGGTGAAGACTGTCGACGCTATCCCTAATACAACGCCACAGATGCAGCAGACTCCCGAGATGCAATGCTGCGTGAGCTCCCTGATCTTTCTCGACTTTTCAATCTCCTTGTAGCGTTGCTCCCGATTGTTGTTGATGTTGTAGTTGACGGTAACGATGTTGTCGTCCGACGCTTCATAGAACGTCAGTAGCCTGTTCGTGTGTTCCAACTGTTTTTGGGAGACATCCGTTGTCAGCCCTGTTGCCATCATGTCTGCAGACCAGGCGTGGCCGCTGCGTATGTCGCTCATGGTTTGCTTTACCTTGCCGGCATTCTCCGTAGCCTTTGCCGTCAGGGAGCTTTTCATCAGCTCTATCTCCTGAGCGGTTGCCAGCTCCTTGATTGCGACGCACAGAAGCGACGCATCGGCGGCAATCAACGAATAATCGAGCACCGTCTCGCCAACATGCAACACATGTGTTATTTTATTCAACACATGGCTTGCCCCTGCACTATTGAATGTCTCTCCTGCCACTGCAATCATAGGAGCGGCAATGCCCAACACTGTCTCTACACCACCCAAGACACAGCTGACAATATCCATTGCCGACCATTCACGCGGGTCACCAATCTCGCCAATCACGCCTCCCGTCGTCCCTGCCTTCGAATTGTGCACCTTCGCCATGTTGCTGCAATAGTTCACCATGGAATAGTTGCCCGCCAACCCTACGATGCCTCCGGCTTTGTCTGCCGACACGTCTATGTCGCCATAGTTCTGGCAGGCGAAGATTGCGCCCCAGGTGGTTTTGCCGATGATGCCTCCGGCACAATGGCTCGACTGCGCCGTCACCGTTCCGTTGTTGAGCACGTTATGTGTCACGACGATGGAGGTGTTGCCCACAATGCCTCCGATGTATGCGTCGGAAGCCTTTGCCGATACGCTGCCGGTGTTGCACACTTGGTAAGCCCCGAACTGTGCCTCGCCGCAGATGCCGCCCACGGCAGTTTCACCCTCTATGCTGCCTTTGTTGTGGCTGTCCTTGACCAGCGTGTTGTTGAACAGCATATCGTCTGTGCCGATGCGGGTGCTGCCGACAATGCCGCCCACGCCGGTATGTCCCTTTATGTCTCCTTCATTGAGGGAGGCATAAACGACAGAGATACCTGTCCCGCCTACAATACCACCCGTGCCGAATCCGCCGGAGCTCTTGTCTGAAGGGTTGTATTCTGCGGCTCCTGTTATGTTGCCCGTATTGGTGCATGCCAAGACAGTGATGGTATCTGCTGTGCCTACCAGTCCGCCTGCCCCGGTGTGCGACGACCGGATGGCTGCATGGTTCTCGCTTTGTTGGATGTTTGTGTATGAATACAGCGAGCCTCCGCCGAGCAATCCGCCCACGGCATAGTCTCCATTCACGGAAGTGCTCTCGTTCTTGCAGCTGTCCATCACCAGCACGCTCTTCATGTCCACAATGCCGATGATGCCGCCGCTGCCTACACTGCCCGTGCCTCCCTTGACATACCCACGGGTTGTTGAGCAGGAAGCGATGAAGGTGGAGTCTGTACGGTCGCCGGCGGTGACACTGCCACCGACAATGCTGCCCACGGCATATATGCCTTCCATCTTCGGGTTTACCATCCTGATGTTTTTGATATAGGCATGCTCCACGAAACCAAACAAACCGATTCCCGATGAATAAGGACGCAGACACCACAGGTTTCGGATGGTATGACCCGCCCCGTCGTAGACTCCTCGGAAAGGATTGTTAGGCTGCGCACCGATGGGATACCAGCCCAAGTCGTGATCGCTATCCCACGAGGTACGATCCATGTCGATGTCGACGACTTGTTGGAAACAGGTCCGGTTTGTTATCTCCGTATTCTTCTGTTGGTCGTTGACGATGTTGCGGAGCGTCTTCAGATGATTGTAGCAGGAGATGATATAAGGGTCTTCCACCGTCCCGCTGCCGGAGAAGTTGAGCGAAGCGTTGTAATTGTCTATGACCTTCACCTCTCCCAAGGCAGACACATCGATGCGGCAGCCCAGACCGAACTCCACCCATGTCGTGTCCTGCGAGGCATCTTCCACGATGGGGACTTCCAACGCCAACAACCGATAGATTCCTTCCTTCAACCCTGTGTGGAGCGTTAGAATGGACCTGCCGTCCAACCTTACATGCGAACCTTTTCTGCTAAAGACCGTGCCGTCTGCCGCTTTTATCCGGCAGACATACTCGGGATAATGAAACCCGCCGGTCTGCTGTTGTAAGACTATTGTTCTGTTTTCCCCCGCAAAGAGATCATCTGTGTTGTCGGGCACAACCACCGGCTCAAGGCTGTCACTGCAGGCAGCAAGGAGCGTACAAACGCATCCTAAATAAAACAATCGACGAAGAGCTTCCATTTTTATTTCGATTTTAGGGGTTAGTCTTATATCGTATTGACGCACAAATATAATGAAAAGCTGTGCTGAATCTCACAACGCAAGAACAGCCGTCCCTCCGCTGTCATTCCGCGCCAACTATTGCGGGGAAACGGTGTTGTATTTCACCCAAAAAGGCTCCGACCCCCTCGTTTTTTTTCTTTATCTTTGCCGACGTGTTCATTGTTCCCCAAATTGAAAGTCATGGCAAAAATC
>CAVIFD010000195.1:0-3909 GCA_963641545.1 bacterium
GACCTGGACGGAGCCCGTGAAGGACGGATCATCAACTATCGCGTATTGGAGCGTTTGGCAACACGCACTTCTTTGATAATAGATTTCGGCGGAGGTCTGAAGCACGAGGAGGATTTGGAGATAGCCTTTGAAAGCGGTGCCGAGATGGTGACAGGTGGGAGCATCGCCGTAAAAGATCCGGAGACATTCACGTCGTGGATCAAAAAGTTTTCGAGCGACAGGATCATACTTGGTGCCGATGCGAAGGAGAAAAAGATTGCCGTGAGCGGATGGAAAGAGACAACGGACAAGGAGCTGATACCTTTCATCCGAGAATACTACGACAAGGGGATAACGAAGGTTATATGTACGGATATCGGTTGCGACGGCACGTTGCAGGGACCGTCGGTCAATCTGTACGAAGAGATACGCGACGCTATACCTTATATATATATCATTGCCAGCGGAGGCGTCGGGTCTGTTGCAGATATCGAGAAGCTGGATGAGGCAGGGATACCGGCAGTGATTTTCGGTAAGGCCATATACGAGGGGAAAATCAGGTTGGAGGATTTGGCTCGTTTTACTTGAGAAAGAGGAGGAAGAGAAAACAAATGCTTGCCAAGAGAATAATCCCATGTCTCGACATCAAAGACGGGGAGACGGTTAAGGGTGTGAATTTTGTAAACTTTCGTGGCGCGGGCGACCCTGTTGAGCTGGGGGCGCGATACAGTCGTGAAGGAGCCGACGAGCTTGTGTATTTGGATATAACAGCTTCGCATGAGGGGCGCAAGACATTTACGCGGCTTGTCGGGAAGATTGCCGACCATATCAACATCCCCTTTACGGTGGGGGGCGGCATTGGCGAGATAAGCGATGTGGATCGTCTGCTTTGTGCCGGTGCAGACAAGATATCCATCAACTCGGCGGCATTGCGCAATCCCTCGTTGATAGAAGATGTTGCGAAGCATTACGGGAGTCAGGTGTGCGTCGTTGCCATCGATGCCAAATACGAGAACGGCGAGTGGCTGTGCTACTTGAACGGAGGGCGTATCCCCACAGGGAAACCTCTTTATCAGTGGGCAGCAGAGGCGGAAAGCCGTGGGGCAGGAGAGATACTGTTTACCAGCATGACGCACGACGGTGTGAAGGCGGGATATGCAAACGAAGCGTTGTCGGTATTGTCCGAAAGGCTGCATATCCCTGTTATTGCTTCGGGAGGAGCGGGCAAGATGGAGCATTTTCGTGATGCTTTTACCATAGGGAAGGCTGACGCGGCGTTGGCTGCCGGTGTGTTTCATTTCGGAGAGATTGGCATAGCCCCGTTGAAACGGTATCTGCGCGGGGAAGGAATCAATGTAAGAATATAAATACATACGAGAATAAGATGAATTTGGATTTTGAGAAAATGGGCGGACTTATCCCGGCGATTGTTCAGGATAATAATACAAGTAAGGTTTTGATGCTGGGCTTTATGAACGAAGAAGCCTATGAGAAGACGAAGGAAACCGGCAAGGTGACGTTCTTCAGCCGTACGAAGAACCGACTGTGGATGAAGGGCGAAACCAGTGGAAATACATTGCAGGTGGTGGATATAAAGGTGGATTGCGATAACGACACACTTCTCATCAAAGCCGTTCCGGCAGGTCCCGTTTGCCATACAGGGGCGGACACATGTTTCGGCGAGCAGAACAGTGAAGACATTATGTTTTTGAAGTATCTGCAAGACTTCATCGAGCGCCGCCGTCAAGAGATGCCCGAAGGCTCTTACACAACATCTTTGTTTCAAAAGGGCGTGAACCGTATGGCACAGAAAGTGGGCGAGGAAGCTGTCGAGACAGTTATCGAAGCGACCAACGGCACGGAAGACGGTTTTGTCTACGAGGCATCGGATCTGATTTATCATCTGATTGTGCTGCTGACAAGCAAAGGCCTTCGCTTGGAAGATTTGGCACGGGAACTGAAGAAAAGACATAAAGGGTAAATGCTTATGGAAGATGCGACACTGCTGAGGCTGGAAGGCGTCGAGATTTGTCGGGATGAGAACGTCGTGTTGCACGATGCCTCGTTTTCCCTGCGGAGTGGGGAGTTTGTGTATGTGATTGGTAAGGTAGGCTCGGGCAAGAGCAGCCTGCTGAAGTCGCTATACTGCGAGATTCCGATAAAAGTGGGCGAAGCCTGTCTGATGGACTACAATCTCCGAAAGATAAAGCGGAAGGATATACCTTATCTGCGTCGTAAGTTGGGGATTGTCTTTCAGGATTTTCAGTTGCTTACCGACCGTTCGGTGATGAAGAACCTTGAGTTCGTTCTTCGGGCAACGGGATGGAAAAAGAAGGACGAGATGAGAGCCCGTATCGAAGAGGTGTTGCAACAGGTGGGTATGCAGACAAAAGGCTACAAGATGCCGCACGAGCTGTCGGGCGGCGAGCAGCAGCGTATCGTGATTGCAAGGGCACTTCTGAACAACCCCGAGCTGATATTGGCAGACGAGCCGACAGGTAATCTGGATCCGGAGACAAGCTGTCAGATTGTGCAACTCCTGCATGATATCAGCCGCAGAGGTACGGCTGTGGTTATGACAACTCACAACTATACGCTGGTGCACAACTTCCCCGCTCGTATAGTAAAATGCGAGAATGCCTGTCTTTGTGACATCGAAGAATGAATATTTGTGTAATTTTGCACACGAAAAACAGCAGAAAACAAACCATTTAATTGTATACGAAGAGAAATGAAGGTCTTAAAGTTTGGTGGTACGTCTGTGGGGAGCGCACAGAGGATGAAAGATGTGGCGAAACTGATATGCACGGGCGAGCGTAACATCGTTGTGCTGTCTGCTATGGCAGGTACAACAAACTCGTTGGTTGAGATATCCGATTACCTGTATAAGAAGAATCCTGATGGTGCGAACGAGATAATCAATAAGCTTGCGCAGAAATACGAGGGGCATATCAACGAACTTTACAGCACCGAAGAGTATCGAAGGAAAGCCGGCGAGCTTGTGAAGTCGTACTTCGACTATATCCGTACATTCACGAAAGACTTGTTTACGTTGTTCGAGGAAAAGGCAGTGTTGGCGCAGGGTGAGCTGATCTCCACCTGCATGATGAATCTGTATTTGAACGAAAGCGGTGTAAACTCTGTCCTGATCCCTGCTTTGGACTACATGCGCACCGACAAGAATGCGGAGCCGGATCCTGTTTATATCCGTGAGCGTCTGACAAAGCAATTGAACGAACATAAGGATGCCGATTTATACATAACACAAGGGTATATCTGCCGGAATGCCTACGGTGAGGTCGACAATCTGCAGCGGGGAGGAAGCGATTACAGTGCTTCCTTGATTGGTGCGGCTGTTAATGCTGAGGAAATACAGATATGGACGGATATAGACGGTATGCACAACAATGATCCGAGGATTGTCGAACATACATCGCCTGTGCGTAACCTTCATTTTGAGGAAGCGGCAGAGCTGGCATACTTCGGAGCGAAGATTTTGCATCCTACATGTATTCTGCCGGCAAAACTGAACAATATTCCGGTGCGTCTGCTGAATACAATGCAACCGGAAGCTCCCGGTACGCTGATTTCCAACAATACGGAGAAAGGAAAGATCAAAGCCGTGGCAGCGAAAGACAATATCACCTCCATCAAGATAAAGAGCGGCCGCATGTTGCTGGCTACCGGTTTCCTTCGTAAGGTGTTCGAGATATTTGAAAACTATCAGACGCCGATTGATATGGTTACCACTTCAGAGGTGGGTGTGTCGGTGACGATAGACAACCGCAAACACCTGGATGAGATTGTCGACGACCTGAAAAAGTATGGTACGGTCACCGTTGATGAGGATATGGTGATTGTTTGTGTCGTTGGCGACCTGGAATGGGACAATGTCGGGTTCGAGGCTTGTATCGTCCAGGCATTGAAAGA
>CAVIFD010000196.1:0-3893 GCA_963641545.1 bacterium
AACCCAACTCCGATGCCCGTCGTGCTGCCTATAATGCAGATATCACGTTCGGAACGAACAACGAGTTCGGTTTCGACTACCTGAGAGACAATATGGCAATCAGTCCGGGCGACCTTGTGCAGCGAAAGCACAACTACGCCATCGTGGATGAGGTCGACTCAGTCTTGATTGACGATGCCCGTACACCGCTTATCATCTCCGGACCTATCCCGCGTGGCGAGGAGCAGCTGTTCGAGCAGTTCCGCCCGAACGTGGAGGTTGTGGTGAATGCGCAGAAAGATTTGTGCGCGAAGCTGCTCATCGAAGCCAAGAAGAAGATGGCAAGCAGCGATCAGAAAGAGGTGGAGGAAGGGACCATCCAGCTCTACCGTGCGTTCAAGGGCTTCCCGCGAAGCAAGGCTCTCATCAAATATCTCAGCGAGCAGGGCGTGAAGGCGCAGATGCTCAAGACGGAGGAATACTTTATGTCGGAGAATATGCGCCACATGCACGAGGCGACAGACGAGCTGTTCTTCGTTATCGACGAGAAGAACAACAGCGTTGAGCTGACGGATAAGGGTATCGACCTCCTGACGGGCCGCTCGGACGACCCCACGTTCTTCGTCCTTCCGGACATCACCTCCGAGCTGTCGCAGCTGGAGCACTATGAGGGTACGGACGAGGAGAAACAGGCAAAGAAAGACGAACTGCTGTCGAACTACTCCGTGAAGAGCGAGCGTGTGCACACCATCAACCAGCTGTTGAAGGCTTACACGCTGTTTGAGAAAGACGACGAATATGTGGTGATCGATAATAAGGTGATGATTGTCGACGAGCAGACGGGCCGTATCATGGAGGGCAGACGCTACTCCGACGGTTTGCACCAGGCCATCGAGGCAAAGGAAGGTGTGAAGGTGGAGGCTGCCACGCAGACATTTGCCACCATCACGCTTCAGAACTATTTCCGTATGTATCACAAGCTGGCAGGTATGACAGGTACTGCCGAGACCGAAGCCGGTGAGTTCTGGGATATCTACAAGCTGGATGTCGTGGTGATCCCGACGAACCGTCCCATTGCACGTATCGACATGAACGACCGTATCTACAAGACCAAGCGCGAGAAATATGCTGCCGTGATCGAGGAGATATGTTCGCTCATAAATGCAGGGCGTCCGGTGTTGGTGGGTACGACATCTGTCGAGATATCCGAGCTGCTGAGCCGTATGCTTACCCTGCGTAAGATAAAACACAACGTGCTGAACGCGAAGCTGCATCAGAAGGAAGCCGAGATTGTTGCCCTGGCAGGTCAGAGCGGGACGGTGACGATTGCCACCAATATGGCAGGTCGTGGTACCGACATCAAGCTCTCGCCCGAGGTAAAGGCTGCCGGGGGACTGGCAATCATTGGTACGGAGCGTCATGAGAGCCGCCGCGTCGACCGTCAGCTGCGTGGTCGTGCAGGTCGTCAGGGCGACCCGGGGTCTTCCGTGTTCTTCGTCTCTCTCGAAGACCAGCTGATGCGTCTCTTTGCTTCCGACAAGATCGCAGGGCTGATGGACCGTTTGGGTTTCAAGGAAGGCGAGGTGCTGGAGCACAATATGCTGAGCAAGTCTGTTGAGCGTGCGCAGAAGAAGGTCGAGGAAAACAACTTCGGAATACGTAAGCGTCTCTTGGAATACGACGATGTGATGAACTCGCAACGTAACGTCATCTACACCCGTCGCCGTCATGCCTTGATGGGCGAGCGTATCGGCATGGACGTTTTGAACACCATATACGACACTTCCGTAGCCATAGCCGAGCAGCATGCCGACGGGATGGACTACGAGGGTTTCAAGCTGGAGCTGTTCAAGACGTTTGCCATGGAATGTCCGTTCACGGAAGAGGAATTCAAGTCGATGAAAGCCGACAGTCTTGGCGACCGCCTGTTTGACGAGGCTTTGAAGCTGTTCAAACGCCGCATGGAGCGCATTGCGCAGGTGGCAAACCCTGTCATCAAGCAGGTCTACGAGAACCAGGGTGCGATGTACGAGAACATACTCATCCCCGTCACCGACGGCAAGCGTATGTATAACATCTCCTGCAACCTCAAGGAAGCCTACGAGACGGAGAGCAAGGCAATCACGAAGGCGTTCCAAAAAGCCATCGTGCTGCATACCATCGACGAGGCATGGAAGGAGCATCTGCGCGAGATGGACGAGCTGCGCCACTCGGTGCAGAACGCCAGCTACGAGCACAAAGATCCTCTGCTGATATACAAGCTGGAGTCGTATAACCTGTTCAAGGCAATGGTCGACACGATGAACCGCAAGACGGCATCCATACTGATGCGCGGGCAGATCCCTGTGCGCGAAGAGCCGACGGAAGAAGAAAAACGTGCTATGGCAGAGCGTCAGGCAGCAGCCATGGCTGCTCAGCGCCGCAGCATAGGTGTGCGCCAGGCTGCTCCGGAGGCGCGGCAGGACATGAGCCGCTATCGTACGGAGAAGTCTGATCTCAGTGGCAACACCGAGACGCGCGGACCTCAGCAGCCCGTCCGCTCCGAAAAACGCGTCGGGCGCAACGACCCGTGCCCCTGCGGAAGCGGCAAGAAATACAAGAACTGTCACGGAAAAGGTCTTTAGACCTGACGACGTAAGGAAATAACTTTTTTGATTTATTGGTTGAGTCCGCTTTCTTCTCTTCGTGGAGTTTCCACGGAGGAAGAAGGCGGGCTTTTTTTGTGTACTGTCATTCCGCGTCGCGTCGCGGGATGACAGCGGAGGGGAAGCAAGAAACGCTTGCAGAAACCCTCATGCACGCCGTGCATAAGGCAGGATACGACGTTTCTAAGCTCATGCACGCCGTGTAATGACAAGATACGTCTTACAAAACCTTCATGCACGCCGTGTAAGTGACAGGATACAGCGTATCTAAGCTCATGCACGCCGTGCATAAGGCAGGATACGGCGTATCTAAGCTCATGCACGCCGTGTAATGGTCAGGATACAGCGTATCTAAGCTCATGCACGCCGTGTAATGGTCAGGATACGGCGTATCTAAGCTCATGCACGCCATGTAATGGCAGGATACGGCGTATCTAAGCTCATGCACGCCATGTAAAGGTCAGGATACGGCGTATCTAAGCTCATGCACGCCGTGTAAGTGACAGGATACGGCGTATCTAAGCTCATGCACGCCGTGTAAGTGACAGGATACGGCGTATCTAAGCTCATGCACGCCGTGTAAGTGACAGGATACGGCGTATCTAAGCTCATGCACGCCATGTAATGACAAGATACGGCTTACAAGACCTACTTGCACGCCGTGCATTAGTCAGGATACGCCCACCGAGACCTTCATGCAGCTCGTGTAATAACAAAAAGAAAAAGTGCGGGAGACAAATGCGGCGGCTGCCCATTATACCTAAGCAAAAACAAAGCCGCCCCGTCGTGGGGCGGCTTTGTTTTGGTACGCTCGGTATGAGTGGTGTCTACCGCGCTGCGTAGAACGAACGGCTCTCTACAGCCCGGCGGAACGCGAGGACACCCGCTTTGCTGAGCTCCACGTTCATCTCCCCACCGTCGGGCAGATACATCACCACCTCGTCGCCATCCTTAAACTGAAGCAGCTTCACCTCTTCGCCGTCAGCCTCCACGCTCCAGCTCTTGTCAGCCTCGTTGAACACAAGGTCGATGGCTTTCTCTTCGCCTTCCTTTTGGATGTGATAGCCGTCTGCCTTGGTCTCGACAGTGTATGTGCCGTCTTTCCCCTCGATGGTCTTCACCGTGCCGGCATCTGCCACGGGGTTACTGCCGCTCCAGAACTCGATGGAGTTGAGCACAAGAAGGTCGGCAATGGCAGATATCTCATAGACGGGAACAATACAGAAGGCAATAAACACAAGTTCGTTTACAAACTTGCTGTTGATAGAG
>CAVIFD010000197.1:0-3090 GCA_963641545.1 bacterium
GAACATGTCCAGCGTGTGAACTTCGAAACCGCTATACATATATATATTAGGAATGGAGAAGATGTAACGACAACCGCCGATGTCAAGTCCCGTTTCTTCTTTCACCTCGCGCCGCGCTGCCTCTTCCGCCGTTTCGTGCATGTCGACAAATCCTCCGGGCAGGTCGAGCGTCCCCTTGGCAGGGTCTTTTGCCCTACGCACCAACAGAATCTCCCCTGCCGCATTGCGGATAAAACAGGCGACAGCCGAGGAGGGGTTGAAATAGTAGACAAAACCGCACGCCGTGCACTGTTTGGATTTTTCGTTATGCTCAACGAACGACCGGCTGCCACACTTGGGGCAATAAGCAAACTGATGTAATGGATGCATGATATGGTGAATATATATAGTGTATAAATGAATAAGGGCGACCCTCGGAGGATCGCCCTTGCCTTACGGGGCAAAGCCCCGTGATACGATTGTTACTTCGCTTCCCAACCCAATGCGCTTGCGCCCAATACGGCAGCATCGCTCTCTTTCAGTTGAGAGAATAGAAGTTTTGTTTTACCCTCAAACACCTTCAGCATGTTCTTGTCCATGGAACGCTTGATCGGATTCATGATCAAGTCGCCTGCCTTGGTCAGACCGCCGAACAGAATGATTGCTTCCGGACTGGAAAACGCAACGGCGTCGGCAAAAGCCTCACCCAGGATATTCCCCGTGAACTCGAAGATTTCGAGTGCCAGCTTGTCGTTCTTCATTGCAGCGTCATACACATCCTTCGATGTGATTGTGTCTGCATCCAGCTCGCGCAGCAAACTGTCGTCCTTTCGGATTTCCAGATATTCACGTGCCGTACGTGCCACACCTGTAGCCGAAGCATAAGCTTCCAAACAACCCTGACGACCGCAGCCGCAAGGACGTCCGTTGTTACGGCGCATGATGACGTGACCCAGCTCGCCGGCAAACCCGTCGTGACCATAAACCAAATTACCTCCGATAACAATACCGCTACCTACACCTGTTCCCAGGGTGATCTCGATAAAGTCTTTCATACCACGTGCTGCGCCATAGGTCATTTCGCCGATTGCCGCAGCGTTCGCATCGTTGGTAAGCGCAACAGGGATACCCCCGATCTGCTCGCTGATCAACTGCGCCAAAGGAATCTTGTCTTTCCAGGGAAGGTTCGGGGCAAACTCGATGCAGCCGTTAAAGAAGTTCCCATTGGGAGCTCCCACGCCGACACCTTTGATTTTGTCGGGACCACCCGCCTGATCGATCACCGACAACAAACCGTGACCGAGCGCGGCAACGTACTCGTCTATATCTGTGTACTTACCCGTTTTGATTGACCCGCTGTACAAAATTGTACCTCTGGCATCTACTACCCCAAAAACAGTGTTGGTACCGCCTATATCGATACCTACTACATAAGGCTTCTCCATGATTTTATGTTTTATGATTAATAATGAATACTTTCGGAAAGCAAATATAGGGCGAATATGCTTAGTGGCAATGTCTCTCTTTGGAAAAATGAGGATTGCGCTCGCCCTGCAAGGACAGAATATCTATTTTTGCACTATAAATCAGAGAATACCGAGGGCGTTAAATTAGATGAAGAATATAACCGATTTGAAAACTGTATGTCTCAGTGACGATAAGACAGCTGTAGTGATATTGGACCAAACCCGACTGCCGATGGAAGAGTCGTATTTGAGGCTTTCTACGGCAGAAGAGATATGGGATGCTATTCGTGCGCTAAAGGTGCGCGGTGCTCCGGCAATCGGCATCGCGGCGGCTTATGGCATATATGTTTGCAGCAAGCAGATCAAGGCAACGTCGTTTGATGAGTTTTATGCAGAGTTTCGCCGTATAAAAGAGTATTTATCGAGTTCTCGCCCCACGGCGGTCAACCTGTCTGCGGCTCTGAATCGGATGGAGCAAGTCGTGCTTCGTAGTGCGTCGATGCCGCTTGTCTCAATAGTGGAGCTTCTTTACGACGAGGCACTGGCTGTTCGAGAGGAAGATGCCGCCGCTTGCCGGCGTATCGGAAAATATGCCTTGTCGCTTTTGCGCCCGGGCATGGGGATTCTGACACATTGTAATGCCGGGCATCTTGCGGTGTCGGAGTATGGAACGGCGTTGGCTCCTGTCTATTTGGGAGAGGAGAGAGGTTATGGCTTTAAGGTCTTTGCTGATGAAACGCGCCCATTGTTGCAGGGTGCTCGGCTGACAGCCTACGAACTGAGTCGTGCAGGCGTTGATGTTACGCTTATCTGTGACAATATGGCTTCGTCGGTTATGCAGAAAGGTTGGGTGCAGGCGGTTGTTGTTGGGTGCGACCGTGTGGCAATGAATGGAGATGTGGCAAACAAAATCGGCACTGCGGCATTGGCTGTACTCGCCCGCCATTATGGTATTCCTTTTTATGTATTGGGACCGACATCCACGATAGATGGTCGGTGTCCGGACGGGAGGTCCATCGTTATAGAAGAACGTGCACCGGAAGAGGTCTCGGAGATGTGGTATGCATATAGGATGGCTCCGGAGGGAATACATATATATAATCCTGCCTTTGATGTGACACCTCATGAACTGATAACAGCTATTGTTACGGAAAAAGGAATATCTCGCCCTCCATTTGAGGGTGGCTTGAGATTGTAGTACGACAAATTGTTTCCACTAAAGTTTTGTGGGTAATGAAAGAATAAGTACTTTTGCCGCCTACCTTCGAGGGTAGTAGACAAGGAAGATATAACTAAAGAACAAATATTGAATTATGATTGTAGTTCCATTAAAAGAGGGCGAAAACATTGAGAGAGCACTCAAGAAGTTTAAGAGAAAGTTTGAAAAGACGGGCGTGGTAAAAGAGTTGAGGAATCGTCAAGCGTTTATTAAGCCGTCTGTAGAGAAGAGAAAACAAACAATGCGTGCGATTTACGTGCAGCAACTACATCAGGAAGAAGAATAAATTCTTGACCAAACTTGTTTTGTAAGATTCTTGTTCCTGTTTTCGTTGCATAAATGTTAATGCTACGGAAATATGCTGATAGATTCGTTTTTAGATTATCTTCGCTACGAAAAGAATTATTCCGATTGTACAGTAAAGGC
>CAVIFD010000197.1:3100-3887 GCA_963641545.1 bacterium
GATTTGACCCGAGAGAAATTGACGCTGATTTGGTGAGAAGTTGGATTGTCTGTTTGATGGACGAGAAAATGTCATCTGCGTCAGTGAATCGGAAGTTGAGTTCTTTGAAGTCTTTTTTTAAGTTCCTTGTTAAGCAGGGCGTTGTCTCTATTAATCCATTGCGGTTGGTGGCCGGTCCGAAAATAAAAAGACCGCTACCCTATTTCGTCAAAGAAAAAGATATGGAATCATTATTGGATGGCGATGGGTTTGGTGAGGATTTTGAAGGTGTTAGGAATCGCTTGATAGTGGAAATGTTGTATGACACAGGCATTCGACGGGCGGAGTTGGTCGGAATTCGGGATTCTGATGTTGATTGCGATGCTATGGAAATGCGTGTGGTTGGTAAACGAAACAAGCAACGGTTGATTCCACTTGTCGGAATGCTGAGTGATTTGATACGGACGTATGTTGACGTTCGAAATCGCGAGGTTGGTAAATTGAGTGGATACTTTTTTGTAAGGAGAAATGGTGAGCAGTTGTCGGTAAGTATTGTTTATGATGTAGTAGAAAAGACATTGTCGGGTATTTCAACATTGGCGAAACGGAGTCCTCATGTATTGAGGCATTCGTTTGCAACGAGTATGATGAACGGAGGGGCAGAGTTGAGGGCTGTAAAAGAATTGTTAGGACACAGCAGCTTGGCTTCAACCTGCGTTTATACACATACAACCTTTGAGGAATTAAAAAAAATGTATCATGCTCACCCAAGAGCTAAAAAGAAGGAGGTTAATTATGGAAGTGAGAA
>CAVIFD010000198.1:0-3886 GCA_963641545.1 bacterium
ACTGGAAGATGAAGCCGATCATCCGGTTTCGGAGCTCGGCAGCTCGCCTCTCGCTCAGGTCCCGGATCAGCTGTCCGTTCAGGTAATATGTCCCGGTATCATACGTATCCAATATCCCGAGTATGTTCAGAAGCGTCGACTTCCCCGAGCCTGAGGCTCCCATGATCGAGACCATCTCGCCGCGTTCCACCTCCATGTCTATCCCTTTCAAGACGTGCAGCGGAGCTCCGTTGAAATATGTTTTGTTAATCCCTTTCAGCTGAATCATCATGATTGTGTCATTGCTTTTCGTTGTTAAACGTACACATTGCTACGTACGTTGCACCATCAAGAAACATTTTGTTCTTTGGCGGCGCAAATGAAAGAACCGCGCCAAAGATGGAGAATGCCTTGGGGCTTTTATTTTGCACAAAACATGACCTCCCCAAAACACACTCCGCCGGCTTCTTTCGCGACGGGCAGAGTCGGGGCGATCTTGTCTCTTACTCCACGTAGAGAACCAGACCTTTCAGGTATTCGCCTTCGGGGTGGTAGATGTTGACAGGATGGTCGGCAGGCTGCGTCAGCTGGTGAAGAATACGCACGCTACGCCCCGACTGTGCAGCTGCGCTGAACACTGCGAGGCGGAAATTCTCCTTGCTGACCACCTGCGAGCATGAGAAGGTAAACAGTATGCCCCCGGGCTTGATCTTCTCGAAGGCGATGGCGTTCAGCTTGCGGTATCCTTGAAGGGCGTTGCGCAGGACGTTCTTGTGTTTGGCAAATGCCGGCGGGTCGAGGATGATAAGGTCATAGTTGTGCCCCATGTTCTCAAGAAACTTAAAGGCATCCTCGGCAAAAGCCTTATGGCGCGGGTCGCCGGGGAAGTTGAGCTCCACGTTCTTATTCGTCAGCGATACAGCCTTTGCCGAGCTGTCTACCGAATGGACCACCTCGGCACCTCCGCGCATGGCATAGACGGAAAAGCCTCCCGTATAGCAAAACATATTGAGCACCGAACGATGGGCGGAATACCTCTCCAGCAGCGCACGGTTCTCGCGCTGGTCGACGAAGAAACCTGTCTTCTGCCCTTTCTGCCAGTCCACGTAGAACCGCAGTCCGTTCTCCATGGCGATGTCGTCTGCCTCGCCGCCCAACAGATAACCGTCCTCGTTCCCAAGGTTGGCTTTGTAGGGCAAGGTCGCTTCCGACTTATAGTATATGTTTTGCAGAGACTCTCCGAGCACAGCCTTCAGTGCCGCAGCAATATCATGACGCACACGGTGCATCCCCACCGAATGAGCCTGCATAACGGCAGTGCGGGCATATATGTCGACAACCAGCCCGGGCAGATTGTCGCCCTCACCATGAACCAAGCGATAGGTGTCGCTGCGTTCCGCGCCGGCAAGTCCCAGCTCGCGCCGCAGATTATATGCCATACGGATACGTTCCTCCCAGAAACAAGCGTCGATGCCGGCAGGCACAAACGAGAGCACACGCACGGCAATGCTGCCGATCTGATAGTGACCGACAGCCAGGAAACGACGGTCTGCGCCATACACCTCCACCGGGTCGCCCTCTTTGGGGCTTCCCTCAATACTCTGAATTGCTCCGGAGAACACCCACGGATGGAAGCGAAGCAACGACTCCTCCTTCTTCGGCTTGAGAATGACTTTGCAATAACTCATAATTGTCTTGTTCCAGTTGGTCGTATATTCTCAGACAAGCCCACGCATCGAGGGCGGCATACTTCTGCTGTTGTTCGGTCAGCGTTATTGCAGCCCAGTTGGTAAGGCGTTGTTTCTTCGATATCTTTTTCTTGAAAACGATGGCATATATCTTCTGAAGGCTGGCAGCCTGAATGCCGAACGGCTTGACATAGTCCTGCAGCTCGAGGAAGTTTTTCGGCTCAATCTCCGTCCGTTGGTTCAGTGCCCTTATATCGTCGCGAAGGGAAACACCGATCTTCTTAACATTATTGTTCATCAGGAAGCACAACAACGAGCTTGGCATACCGATAATGTTAAGCCGAAAGAGGAAGCAGACATCATCGGTTGAGATCTGCACCAACGAAACGATGTAGTGTTTTCCTTTCTCGAAGCAGGGGCGTGTCTCCGTGTCGAAGCCCACCTCATCAAACATAGACAGATAATAGACCGCCTTATCACAATCCTCCACAGTGTCGATCACGATAATCCGTCCGGAGAACTGTTCTACCTCAAGCTTCGATATCTCATCCTTCGTTATATTCTCTGCATACTGTATCATCATTCTTCGTTTGTTTCAAGAATTTCATCATCACTGTAACGGATGGAATGAAGTGCTTTCAACGCATTCAATAGTTGTTGCCCCCAGAACTCACGGAAACTTTCACGACACAGGGCAACGGACTGAAGCATCACCTCGTCGTAGCCCTGACGGAAGAGCGAGACAAAATTGCCTACATCCTGATAGACATCCGCGAGGCTCTCGGATATGAACGCAGCAATGGGCGTGTCGCTATACGGCATGTCGGGATGGAACGTCTCGAGATAGGAGTCTCTTTCTCCCAGCAAACCTGCTATACGTGTGCGCACCGCTTCATACATATCTTCCGTAACGGTCAGCTCCGGATCGGCATCCTCATCCTGTTCGACCTCGGGCAGAAGCGTTGCCTTCAGATAGAGCAGCGGCAACAGCTTGACCGCCTTGTCGACAAAACCGAAAAGCCCCTTCTCTCCCGCCCTCTCAACGAAAGAGCAGAACTCCAAAGCCACCGTCACGAATTCCAGTGTGTCATGTCCGTATATAGGATTGTTTTCTTCACTCATACCACCGTCTTTATGCCGTACAAACGCGCTTCGGCGCGCAAAAGTAGCAAATATCTCCTTACAAAAAGCCCTACTCCTTCTCCAGGCCGTAGAGATACCCATAGAGAGCCATCTTCCCGCGCATTGTCTCGCGGGGCGTAAACTCCGAGTTCACCCACAGATAGCGCTGGTTGAAGTAGGATTCTTGCCGGGGCCATTCGCTCCACGAGGGATAGCAACGGTTCAACAATATACGAGCGTCGCCACCATTGCCTTCCGACCATGTCTCCGTGCCGTTGAACGGAGTCTGCCCGGGGTGCGTACCGGCGACGCCGTCATTACGTCCTGTGGAATAGACATCGGTGATATGCCGTTCGCCAAGACCTGTCATCTCCACGATATTACCCGGATTACGGCCCAAGCACCACCCTGCCTCAGCACACATTACGTCCGCAAGCTGTTGCCGGCGTCGTTTGTCTTTGGCAGTGTAGTGAGCCAGCAGAACCAGGTGGAGGTTCTCCGACGTGGTCCAACGGCTGTCGTTGGCAGCACGGCGGGAAGGACGCCGAGCCACGTGAGAGATATTGTAATCGTCGGCATGTGCATTGATGCTCGACTTCAGGTTCTGATACAGCTCCTCGTAGTGACGAGGATGCGGGCAGACAAGATATGCGGCTGCTGCCCATATCTGACAGAAGCCCACCTCTTCAGCCTTGAACACATTCGTCACGTTGGACGGGAAGAAACCTTGTCTGCCTTTATTGAACAGAAGGGAACGGGCATCCTTGATCATGCTTTCCTCTGCCATAATCTTTTCCCACTCTTCATCACCCGTCACGTTGTAGAGGAAGGCGGCAGCCATCTGACGGAAGTCGCGTCCCCGCATAACCAAGGTTCCGATATCCTGACGGTCGTCTGCCTGTTGGTTTTCCTGTCGCGCTGCAAAGCGGAACGCCCTTATTGCCTCATTGGTGTAGTAGACCCTCAAGGTATCGTTGCCCTGTATTCTGAAAGCATCAGACAGCATGGCGCAGTTTGCTGCGTTAGCCCATGCAGCCATCGTGGTGCAGCCTGCCTGAAACATAACGGTCCAGTCCGAGCAGGGATTGGTGATGCCC
>CAVIFD010000199.1:0-3881 GCA_963641545.1 bacterium
CCGTGCTCTACCTCCTGCACGGCTACACCGACAACGAGACTGCCTGGGTGCAGCAAGGCTGCACGCAGGAGATAACGGACCACGCCATAGGGAGCGGCAGCGCAGTGCCTATGATTGTTGTCATGCCCGATGCTTGGGACACGTGGTACATCAACCAATATGACGGCAAAGCATCCTACGAGGATATGTTCTTCGAAGAGTTGATACCGTATGTCGAGAAAACTTACCGAGCAAGGAAGAGCAAGGAGTTCCGCGCCATTGCAGGCTTGTCGATGGGAGGCTTCGGTTCGTTTCTCTATTCGCTGCATCACCCTGACATGTTCAGTGCATGCGCTCCTCTTAGTGCAGCCGTCTTTGAGGATAGCGTGCTCGAGCAACGCAAGTCGACGAAGTCGCACGGCGATCTGTTCAATCGTGTCTGCGGTCCCGGTCTCGACCACTGGCACAAGAACAGCGTGCTGAAGATTCTCTCCGACCTCGACAAGGATAACCTGCCGAAGGTACGTTACTATATCGATTGTGGGGATAGAGACTACCTGCTCGACGGGAACTACCGTGCACACATGTTGATGAATGAGAAAGGACTGTCTCACGAATTTCGTGTACGTGGCGGCGAGCACAACTGGCTGTACTGGCGCACAGCCCTTCCGGAAGTGCTACGCTTTGTGAGCGAGCCCTTCCGCAGGAACTATTAAGATCGTCTTCGAGGATATAAGGACACTCAGCTGCGGGAGATGATGCAGACATAGCCGCCTGCGCCGGCGAGCTTTACCTGAAGAGGCTTTGCGGTCGACACCGTCATGGTCTTGTGTTCGCAGTCGGTAGGCACTGTGTCTGCTTTTTTCCCGTCTCTCCAGCACTCCACCCTGTACGTGCCTTCCGGCAGGAAGTCGAGATCGAGAGCGACGCTACGCTTGTGGCTGTTGTTGATGACCCCGACATACCATTTGTCTCCTGCCTTCTTGGCTAATGCCACGTAGGTATCCGGTGTGCCGCCAACAAAGCGAATGTCGTCCCACGTTGTCGGCACCTTCTGCACAAAGTCCTCCCCGACTTGTCCGTACACATGATCGGGATGTTCGCAGAAACACGTTATCGGGCTTTCATACACCACGAACTTGGCAAGCTCTGCCGCACGTGTGTTAGAAACAAGTGTCGGCGTCTGCTGCTTGAAGTTCCCCGCTGTGACGTTAAGGAATCCACCGGGTGTGTAATCCATCTGTCCTGCCAACAGCCTCGTGTATGCCAACGTCACGTTATGTTCGGGTGTCATCTTATCGGAAAACTTATAGTATTCTCCGCCCATCACGCCTTCGCGGGTCATCATATTAGGATAAGTACGTTCTATCCCATCGGGCTTATAAGCTCCGTGGAAGTTGAGCATCAGCTTGTTCTCGGCCGTAGCCTTGATTATACGACGATACCAGTTCACCATGTCCTGGTCGTCGCGGTCCATGAAGTCGATCTTAAGACCCTTCACACCCCACGCATGATAAAGAGGAAAGGCTTCCTTGTATTGGTCGTTGTTGTTGGCGTCCTCGCATCGCAGCCATAGCCAAATATCCACACCTTTCGAGTTGGCGTACTTGATAATCTCCGGCATATCGAGTTGCGGAGCTACTTTGGTAATATCGGCACTCGGCGTGTTGTAGGGGCCGTACCACGTCCAGTCGACAAGCATATAGGGCCATCCCTCTTTAGCTGCCATGTCGATGTACTGCTTGATGACGCTCTGCTCCATCTTCACTTCGCCGCTCCACCAGTGATCCCATGCCATCATGCCCGGCTTGATCCACGACGTGTCCTCGAGGACACAGTCCGGATTCAACGAGCGCAAGATCTCACTCTCCACGAACTTGCCGGGATTGTGTCCTGCCATGATAACACGCCACGATGTGCTCGCAGACTCGGAGAAGCGCGCCTTAACGCCGCTCTCATCTTCACCCCATATGGGTGTCAGCTTGGTATCGAGCATCTGGTAACCGCCTTCCGCTTCCCTGCTCCTACCCAAATAGAAGGCGGGATAGTTGTCCAGGTCAGCTTCCAAAATCGCCATCCAGTGGTTGGCATCCACCTTAATGAGACCGGGCAGTCCGGCATGAACGTCAGTTTGTATACCTGTTACCGGCGTTTCGGTAAACACTCCCTCCTGCGACGACTTGTAACTCTTACCGTGGTTCTCGTAGGCAAAGCTCGGTATCCACAGACTTGAGCCATCGGGGACGGCATAGCCCGTTAGTTCCCGAACAATCTGTCGGTTGCCCAACACGGGAACGCCATACAACGTATAACGGAATGCCACACCGTCGTCCATAACACGAAACGTCACATCCATACGCCTGTACCCATCGCTCTTCTCTTTAAGCCGAAGTGTGAGTTCGTTGTACGGCACACGGCACTCGGCGTGCTTGTTGCGCACAACAGGAGTCCACGCCTCCACGCCGCTCCTAACGTTCGCATCGTTCGTCACGGCAAAGTCCCCGACCATGTCTTTCTCGTTCTTCAACTGAAAGCCCATAGGCGACGGCGCAATGAGCGTCTTACCGTCCAACTCGACTGAATAAGTAAGCGTCTCTCTGTTACTTACCGACAAGGCAATGTGTCCGTCGGGCGACAGCACGGAGTAGTCCTGTGCTCTGAGGACACCACAGCATAGCAGGACTACAAAGGTTGATGCTATTTTACGTTTCATGTTACTGCAATTTCCACTTCACTCGTCGTCTTCCTCGTCGTCTTCATCCTCTTCCGGAGCTTTCCGCACGAAGAACGCGCTCAACTCATACAAGCCGTATAGCGGGAAGAACACAACGCTAAGTGTAAACGGGTCGCTGCTCGGAGTGATGAAGGCGGCTGCCACAAGCAAACCCACGATGGCATGACGGCGATACTTATGGAAGAACCCGCGATGCAGGAAGCCTAACTTCGACAGCAACCACGAGACAAGCGGCATCTCGAACACAATCCCCATCACGAATATCAGCATAAGGAAGTTGTCCATATACGAATCCAAGGAGACCTGCTCGGTGATATTCGCGCTCAGCTGATACGTGGCCAGGAAACGAAGCGTCATAGGGAACACCATGAAATAACCCACAGCACATCCCAAGAAGAACATTATCGTCCCGAAGAAGAATACCCACCGGATGTTCTTCTTCTCGTTCTCGTACAGTGCCGGACGGATAAACCTCCACACCTCGTACATGAGATATGGGAACGTTAGCACCAATGCCAGCCAGAACGACGTGGTCATGTGCGTGAAGAACTGCGATGCCAGCTTGATGTTGACGATATCTACATGAAACGTATCGTTACAGAAGTCTGGCAACACATCAAACCACGGACTTATGCCTGCAAGCCACTGGTTCAAACCGCACAACCACCGATAGAGAATGAAATCAGAATAACAGGGGGCCATTATCACGTGATCGAAAAGATCACGCATAAAGACGAAGCTGCCGATGGCAAAAACAAAAAGTGCGAGAAGAGAACGGAATAAAGTCCAACGAAGTTCTTCCAGGTGATCCCAGAACGACATTTCCTCCTGTTCCAATTCTTCCATCGCTCTTACTTCTTATCGCCTTCTTCCAGCTTTATGTCGTCTTCCAGGCCCTTCACTCCGTCCTTGAAGTTCTTTACGCCCTTACCGATACCTTTCATCAGCTCGGGGATCTTCTTACCTCCGAAAAGAAGTAATACAACAATGGCGATGATGACAATCTCGCCGGTACCCAAATTCCCTAAGAATAGCAATTCGTTCATGATAATTTGTTTTTGTGATTAGTTGTTTCTAAGTGTGGCAAAGGTATGGCAGTAACCCCGTAACGCCAAAATTATTACCTTTGCGCCGCATTAAAAATCTGAAATTAGAACAGTATTAAAAC
>CAVIFD010000200.1:0-3871 GCA_963641545.1 bacterium
GTCTGCAACGAATGTATACGCGTCATAGGTCTGCCCGTCGAAGAAGATGCCCTGCTGCTTTACGGGCGTAGCTTCTTTAAACCTTGAGAACAGGAGTTCGAATTTTTGGTCGTTTTCCAGAAGTTTGCGGTCTATCTGCTCAAAATGTTGGAGAATATGAGCATTAGAGAACAAGTAATGACGCATGGCGACGAATGCTTCCATTATTTTGATGCTTACCTGTATCGCTGTTTCGCTGTGGAGCACGGAGGCAAGCATGGCGATGCCCTGCTCCGTGAATGCGTAAGGTAAAACCGTGGAGTGTTTCAGACTTTCGAACCGGTCGCAATCTGTGACCAGTTTGTCTTTCTCTTTCTTCGTCAACTGAAATCTGAATGATTGGGGAAATCTCTCAATGTTCCTTCGGACCTGCTCGTTGAGACGCTTCGTGTTAACCCCATATAAGAGTGCCAAGTCTCTGTCGACCATGATTTGGGTGTTCCTTATTGTGATAATTCTGTTCTCGACGACGATATTGGCAACCTTGGTCGCCGACATACTGAACTGGTCGCAGATTGCGACCGGTTCGGCGGATTGTACTTGTGTTTTCTTAGTCATAGGTAACGGTTCTTTTTTGCACAAATGTAACGTTTTAGAAAAGTGCTTTTTTTCTTTCGCGAAAGTCTCGCGGAGCCGGAAAAGCACTTTTCTTCCTTCCCGAAAGTTTCGCGGGACAAGAAAAGCGCTTTTCCGATTTTGTTTCCTGTCTTATTGCTCGTCCGAGAACATCGGATCCCATGCGGGGAGGCGCGTAGGCTTCCCGCGGAGCACTTCCTCTACCTTTGGAGTGATATATTTCTTTTCGACAACGAGGCGGAACATATATTCGTTGAACCACTCGTCGGTCATGATCAAATGCCCGCCGTTGGCTCCCTGCCCCCAGCTGTTTTCCACCATCCACTTCTTCGGCTTGCCATTCTCGTCGAGATCGACAGCCATCAGGGTCATGGCGTGCGACGAGCCGCTGGCAAACGTCTGTATGCGTTGCTTCTTGTCCATGCCGAAGGTGGTGCCGAAGAGTGAGCCGTAGTCGTAGTAGTTGACGTCGAGAAGTCCGCGTTCGCGGTCGAAAAACTTACCCACGTCGCACGAGAAATACATCATCGTGCTGTCCTTGATGGAGGCGATTGCCATCTCCTTGATATCTTCGATGGGGAGGTTCACGTACGTCCAGTTATGCCCGTCGTAGCTGTGGCGGTCGAAGTCTATCTCATAAAGTTTGTAATACTCGCGGCTCGGGTCGTTCATCAGCATGACATACCCGCCGGTAAGATCCTTGCCGATATATTCGTCGAAGAACGACTTGGGGGTGTACTCCTTTGTCTCCACGGGGTTGCCCTTCGCATCCTTGCGCGTCCAGGTGAACTTCGTAGGCGGCTCGCCGAGGTTGAGGGCAAGCATACGATAGACCGTGCCAAGCATCTCGGTCTTGCTCTTCTCAAGGTCGGAAGCCTTTGCCCCTTGAGCAGCCTGCTCGCGTAGCTGCAAGCCGAACTCTTTCAGCTTAAGACTTATCAGCCTTGCCATGCGGCCCGTGCTCTCGCTGCTGTTGGTCTCCACCATCACGTCGGAAGGCACCACGCCGTATTTGCCGAGTATGTCGGAGATGCCGGTAAACTGCCCGCCGTCGCTCAGCGGATTGCGGAAGAGCCACTCCACCATCTTGTCGTCCATTGGCTTTTCGCGCGTGTCGATAATCCCCTGAAGGAAGAGGTTCGCCTTTTCCAGCTGATCCCAAAAGAAGGAATAGACTTGAGAGAACTGAAACTCGCCCATGTCGTATTTGGCGATTGCCTCGGCGCGAAACACGTTCAGCCCCGTGAACAGCCAGCAGCGCCCCGACGATTTTTGGTTCGTGATGCCCTTGCTCTCCACTTTGTTGGAAAAGTACGTGTCGAAATTGTTACGGCTGTCGGCATTCACCGCCAGTTTGTTGATGTCGTTGCCCGCTATGGCGTTGTGGATGGCTTTGTCCGTCGGCGACGCTTCATACGACTGTTTGATCTGCTTCAGCATCTCTTCGGAGATACCTCCGCCGCTGTTCTGCCCGTAGGCGGATAACGCAACGCCGAGGGCGATGGATGTTATCCATAGACTGTTTTGTTTCATGTGATATAGGATTGTCTTTAGTTTATCGCGGGCGCAAACATACGACAATTAGCCGAGCCTCCCCTTATCTCTTCCCGAGAAACTTACGGCTCAGCCATCTGCGTACAGGCTCGTCGTAGAGCTTCAGACAGATGCAGGCTATGATGACGTTCAGGGTGTACACGCACGCCACCACCTGCCATGTCTCCGCCAGTGTGTAAAGCTCGCGCTTGATAAGCCAGGAGTAAAACAAGTACATCACCGTGTAGTGCGTGATGTAAAGCGGATAGGAGATATCCCCGAGGCACCGGCATACGGTCATTGTCACTGCACTGCCGTTTGCCTCCGACGCGCCCATCCGGATAAGAAGCGGGAACACGACGATGATGCAGAACGCCTCGTAAACTCCGTTAAGGCAAATGTTGCCTGCCCCTTCGATGAACGGCACGGAAAACAGCCCTATCAGCACGACCGAGCAGATCCGGAACGCCCCCTTCACCTTCATTGGCTTGAAACGGCGGAACAGCAGCATCCCCATCGTGAAAGGAAAGAGCATGCGCAGAAGCCCGCCATAGAAATTCACACCGTCCATTGTCCACCCCACGCCGAAGCTGCCGTAGCCCGACATATCGAGCGTGGTGAATGCCGTGAGCATCCCTGCCAGCAGGCATACCACCACGGTCAGTGCCCGCGTCGACAATCGGCGAATGAACAGTGCATAGAGAATGTTTCCGATATATTCGAAGAACAGCGACCAGCTCGGACCGTTCAGAGGAAACATCTCTCCGTTTCCTCTCACCTCATAACAGGCTCCCGGCACGGCAGGAATGAAAAACATCGCGCAAAGCAGCGACAGCATGACAAGGGAAATGCCGACGTGTGTCCCATCCCATTTCTCGCTTCCCTGAATGAGGAAAGAGACAACGCCCAAAACCGCCCCCATGACAACCATCGGGTGGAGACGTATCAAACGGCGTTTGAAGAAGCCTTTCATGGTGAGTGTCGTGCGCCAACGGTCGTCGTATGCATAGCCGATCACAAATCCGGAGAGGATAAAGAAGAAATCCACTGCCAGATAGCCGTGATTGAAACTGTCAATCGTCGTGCCACCGGCAAAGGCATATCCCTCGAACACGTGATACCATACAACCAAAAGAGCAGCCACGCCTCTCAGCCCGTCAAGAAGTGCGAAATGAGGTTTGCTGTCCGTAAATGCCGCAGAAGAAATGTTTCTCATGATAAACGTTTTTTGTCCGCCGCCAAAGGTACGGCTTCTTTCCCTGCCCTTCCCGACAGGGCGGAGGTTATTTCATTCTTCCTACGGAAGATGAGTCTTTGAAAAAATGCAATTCCTTGATAGCTATACATTCTTGCTAAACAATCGAAGTGGCAATCACTCGCCATGAGCCATTTTCAAGTCGAGCGATATAGCCATTGTCTGTCATGCGCTTCAATAACTTTTGTACGGCAGATGTGTTAATGCCCAAATTCGTTGTCAGTTGGGCGTAGGTAATGTCCGGATTATCACGCATCAGTCGCAATATGCGAGGCATGTTTTTGCTTCGGGCAGAGATAATCTCTCCGTCATACCACCATAGGTCTTCTTCCTTACGGCTCACGAAGTCGATGTCTGCTTGTATCTCGCGTTGGACAAGACTCTCGAAATACTTCGAGAAATGTCCTATCTGTTTGATTGTAGCATGGGCACCTGCCGATGGGATTGCTCCGACCACAAGGTCTGTCT
>CAVIFD010000201.1:0-3860 GCA_963641545.1 bacterium
TGTGCCCTGCTATCTTGACGGGCACGACGGCATCTTCAACAAGCCGTACTACGACCTGCTGATAGGTATGGATGCCACCGTCTATCCGTCGTACTACGAGCCGTGGGGCTACACTCCGTTGGAGAGCATTGCTTTCGGCATTCCGACAGTGACCACCAACCTCGCAGGGTTTGGTCTGTGGGCAGAGAAAAACATACCGGGTGGAGGCATTGAAGACGGAGTTGTCGTTGTCAACAGGACAGACTTCAACTACTTCGATGTTGCCGATGCCATCACAGCGTCCATCCTCTCGCTCGCAGAGAAAGACGAAAAGGAAACGAAAGAGATACGCGAGCGCTGTTTCGCCCTCGCAAAACAGGCGCAGTGGAGCAAGTTCATCGCGTTCTACCGTGAGGCTTTCAGCCACGCATTGGCTGCCGCAGCCAAAAGAAACGGGCAAACGACTGCTCGATTGGTATGATAGTCCTATCTTTGCCGCGTTTTTTCCCGCATCTTATATGTGCTTAATGTCGAATCATTTTAAATTTCACAATAATGAAAATCAAGGCGAATAATGCAAATAGTCCGGTCTGGAAGGACGTTTATTCACATTCGATGCTCCCCGAAGCATTGCAACCCTTACATGAAATGGCAACGAACCTGTGGTGGGTATGGAACCATGAAGGAGCCAAGTTGTTTGGAAAGATCGACAAGGATCTGTGGGTCTCCACCGAAGGCAATCCTGTGCTTCTGCTTCAGAGCTTGTCGTACAAGCGCATCGAAGAGATCATGGCAGACGATGTGTTGATGGCTGAGATCCGGGAGGTCTACTCCATCTTCCGGCGGTATGTCGACACGAAGCCGGACACCACGAAGCCTTCTGTTGCTTATTTCAGCATGGAATACGGGCTTACCAATGTGCTGAAGATCTACTCCGGCGGCTTGGGTATCCTGGCAGGCGACTATCTGAAAGAAGCCAGCGACAGCAATATCGACCTGACAGCCGTCGGCTTCCTCTATCGGTACGGATATTTCACACAGTCACTGTCCATGGACGGACAGCAGATAGCCAACTACGAGCCGCAGAACTTCAACGCTCTGCCCATCACTCAGGTTACGGAAGAAAATGGCGAACCCATGGTGCTTGATGTTCCCTATCCGGGCAGAACGGTATATGCTCATATATGGAAAGTGAACGTCGGTCGCGTGTCGCTATATCTGATGGACACGGATATTCCTCAGAACAGCGAGTGGGACCGCTCCATCACTCACCAGCTTTATGGCGGCGACTGGGAAAACCGTATGAAACAGGAATACTTGCTTGGTATCGGGGGTATCCTGATGCTGAACAAGCTGGGCATTAAGAAACAGGTATATCACTGCAACGAAGGTCACGCTGCACTTATCAACGTGCAACGTTTGGTGGACCTCATACAGAACGACGGACTTTCTTTCAACCAGGCATTGGAAGTGGTTCGCGCCTCTGCATTGTATACCGTGCATACTCCGGTGCCTGCCGGTCACGACTATTTCGACGAGAGTCTGTTCGGCCGCTATATGGGCGAGTTCCCGGGCAAATTGGGCATCAGCTGGCAGGAGTTTATCGACATGGGACGCGAGAACCCCGGGTCGGACGAGAAGTTCTCCATGAGCGTATTTGCACTCAACACCTGTCAGGAAGCAAACGGTGTAAGCTGGTTGCACGGAAAGGTGTCGCAGAAGATGTTTGCTCCGGTATGGAAGGGTTATTTCCCCGACGAGCTTCATGTGGGCTGGGTGACTAACGGCGTGCACATGCCTACGTGGGCTTCCACGGAATGGAAACGTTTCTTCTACGAACATTTCGACACGAAGTTCTTCACCGACCAGTCGAACAAGAAGTATTGGGAAATCATTCAGAATATCAGCGACGATGAGATTTGGGATATCCGCAAGGCTTTGAAGAAGAAATTGGTTGAATACATCAAAGTCAAGTATAAACAGAACTGGCTGAAGAACCAGGGCGATCCTTCGAAGGTTGTCTCCGTTCTCGAGAAAATCAATCAGAACGCATTGCTGGTCGGCTTCGGACGTCGTTTCGCCACATACAAGCGTGCTCACCTGTTGTTTACCGACCTCGACCGCCTGTCCAAGATCGTAAACAACGAACAATATCCCATCCAGTTCGTGTTTACCGGCAAAGCCCATCCGGCTGACGGTGGCGGACAGGGATTGATTAAACATATCATCGAGATATCGCGCCGTCCGGAGTTTCTTGGCAAGATCATCTTCCTCGAAAACTACGACATGCGCCTTGCACGTCATCTGATTGCAGGTGTCGATGTCTGGCTGAACACACCGACGCGTCCGCTTGAGGCTTCCGGCACATCCGGCGAAAAGGCGGAGATGAACGGCGTGCTGAACCTCTCCGTGCTCGACGGCTGGTGGTACGAAGGCTACAAAGAAGGTGCCGGTTGGGCATTGACAGACAAACGCACCTACGAGAACCAGGAGTATCAGGATCAGTTGGACGCTGCGACAATCTACCATATCCTGGAGACGGAAATCATTCCTACCTACTATGCAAAGAACAGCAAGGGCTATTCTCCGGAATGGATCCGGTATATCAAGAACTCCATGTCGCAAATCGCCCCCGACTACACCATGAAACGTATGCTCGACGATTATATCAACCGTTTCTACATCAAGCTGGCGTCGCGCTCCACGTTCCTGCGCGAAAACAACTTTGCCGAAGCAAAGGAGATCGCGGCATGGAAGGAAGAAGTGGCAGAGCATTGGGACAGCTTCCGGGTCGAATCGTTCACCTGCGACAGAGACCTGTCTACAGACGGACCGGTTGTCGGCAAAGAGTGTACGTTCAATCTCGTTATCGACCGCAAAGACCTTCAGGGAATGCTGGGCGTGGAGATCGTGGTCGCTCGGGAAAACACCGACAACCATCAACTCGAATTGATTTACACCAAACCGTTCGAATTGAAAAAAACGGAGGGTGCAAAGCTGTTCTTCGAACTGAAGATAACTTCAAGCGAAGCCGGCGTACACAAGATGGGCTTCCGTGTTTATCCTGACAACAAGAAGTTGCCTCACCGCATGGACTTCGCCTACGTCCGCTGGATTCAGCTGTAAGCAATACCTATCGGGGAGATATACCGGAGTAAGGATATATCTCCCTGTTTTTTGTCTTTTCGTTTATAACCCCGGCGACAATGAACAAACATACTAAAGAGAAAAGTTTGGTTCTTGGCTTCGGCATAATGTCAGGGTTGTGATACGGGCAGGTAGTTTGAAACCGACCGGTTTGAAACCTTCGAAACTTTTTCGAACCCCGGTACCAACCGGTTTGAAGCCTTCGAAATTTTTCGAACCCCGACACCAACCGGTTTGAAGCCTTCGAAACTTTTTCGAACCCCGATACCGACCGGTTTGAAGCCTTCGAAACTTTTTCGAACCCCGATACCGACCGGTTTGAGACCTTCGAAACTTTTAAAGCATTAAGTTTGCCGCGGAATAGACGATTTTGTCTGACGTCACTTACTTTAAATACATAAACGGATATGGAAAAGAGAAACAACACCTTCTGCGCCATCCTTAACGGGATGTTGGTTCTTTGCGCATGTATTGGGATGCCCGTGATAGCTGCTTCGTGCAGCAACGACCCTGAGGAAGATGACGCGGACGAGATCTTGGAGGGCTACGACCTGTGGGTGCCGAGCGGCGACGGAAACTATCACTTCTACATGGCTGATGCAACGGGGAAGTATGCCATTGTGGAGTTTGTGTACGACAAGGCGCACCAAAAGAAGATCTACATCGACGATGAATATGAGGGCGAAGACGGCAAGACCTGTTTCGCCTATCCCGACATCCTGCCAAACACACGC
>CAVIFD010000202.1:0-3851 GCA_963641545.1 bacterium
AGGAGAGCCAGATGTGTGTCGATGTGCAAAACGAAATCTATAAAAAAGTTGATGTATTCCATGACGGATATGTTAGTGAAACCGGGGCGCAAAAGTAGGAAAAAACAGGCTCCGGCATGTGGCAAACAAAGAAAACAGTACCTTTGAGCCGCTAATAAACAGGTGAAATCATATTAAACATAGTTATGAGCGAAACAAAGACAAATGAAGACGAGGGCAAGAAAAGCCTGAATTTTATTGAAGCAAATGTCGAGAGAGACTTGGCAGAAGGCAAGAACGGAGGACGCGTGCAGACACGCTTCCCGCCGGAGCCGAACGGATATCTGCACATCGGGCACGCCAAAGCCATCTGTCTTGATTTCGGTATAGCTGAAAAGCACGGCGGAGTATGCAACCTCCGTTTCGACGATACGAACCCTGTGAAGGAAGACATGGAATATGTGGATGCCATCAAGGAAGACATCGAGTGGCTCGGCTTCCATTGGGGGAACGTCTATTATGCCTCCGACTATTTCGGGCAGCTGTGGGACTTTGCCGTCCGCCTTATCAAGGAAGGGAAAGCCTACATCGACGAGCAGAGCTCTGAAGTTATCGCCGAGCAGAAAGGAACGCCTACCCGGGCAGGTGTAGGCAGTCCGTATCGCGACCGCCCGATAGAGGAAAACATGGCATTGTTTCGAAAGATGACCGACGGAGAAATAGAAGACGGGGCAATGGTGCTCCGCGCCAAGATAGACATGGCTAACCCGAACATGCACTTCCGCGACCCTATCATCTATCGTGTGTTGCGCACGGCGCATCACCATCGCACGGGCGACAAGTGGAAGGTCTATCCCATGTACGACTTTGCTCATGGACAGAGCGACTACTTCGAGGGTGTTACCCATTCGCTCTGTACGCTGGAGTTCGTTGTACACCGTCCGTTGTACGACCTCTTCATCGACTGGCTGAAGGAAGGGAAAGACCTCGACGACAACCGTCCCCGTCAGACCGAGTTCAACAAGCTTAACCTGAGCTATACGCTGATGAGCAAACGCAATCTGCTTACGTTGGTGCAGGAGAAGATTGTCGACGGGTGGGACGACCCCCGTATGCCGACCATCTGTGCTTTCCGCCGTCGCGGTTATTCGCCGGAGTCTATTCGTAAGTTTATCGACAAGATAGGATACACCACCTACGATGCATTGAATGAGTTTGCACTGCTCGAGAGCGCGGTGCGCGAAGACCTGAACGTACGTGCCACGCGGGTGTCTGCCGTGCTCGACCCCGTGAAGCTGATCGTCACCAACTATCCGGAAGGGCAAGTGGAAGAGATGACAGCCGTGAACAATCCGGAAGACCCCGAGGCAGGCAGCCACATCATTGAGTTCAGCCGCGAGCTGTGGATGGAAAGAGACGACTTCATGGAGGATGCGCCGAAGAAGTTTTTCCGCATGACTCCGGGTCAGGAGGTACGTCTGAAGAATGCCTATATAGTAAAATGTACGGGATGCAGAAAGAACGAAGCCGGCGAGGTGGTGGAAGTATATTGCGAATACGACCCGAACACACGGAGCGGCATGCCTGACAGCAATCGTAAGGTGAAAGGCACGCTGCATTGGCTGAGCTGTGCGCACAGTCTGCCGGCAGAGGTGCGCCTCTACGATCGTCTGTGGAAGGTGGAGAACCCGCGCGACGAGCTGTCTGCCATCCGCGAGGCAAAGGGGTGCAGTGTTTTGGATGCCATGAAGGAGATCCTCAACCCCGACTCGCTGAAGGTGCTGACAAACTGCTACGTCGAGAAGTATCTGGCAAACGCCAAGCCGCTGGATTATCTGCAGTTCCAACGCATCGGTTACTTCAACGTGGACAAAGACTCTACGCCGGAGAAGCTCGTGTTCAACCGCACGGTTTCGCTAAAAGACACATGGAACAAATTAAAAGACAAAGTTTAATATCATGGAAGAAAGCATCTCTCATTTGCTACAGCGTTATCAGGACGCCATCAAGAACAAAAAAGAACCGTATTTCGATGTCGACGAACTCGAAGAGCTGTTGGAGTATTTCGAATCAGAAGAAGAGTTCGCCTCCTTCAAAAAACTTGCGGCATTGGGCAGAAAGCTCCATCCCGACAATGTGATTATGAAGATACAGGAAGCCAGGGGAAGTATGTTCTATGAAAACTACAAGAAAGCTCTCACATTGCTTGATGCCTTAAACGGCGAAGAAGCCGTAGACGACGAATACGAAGCCGAGATCGACCTGCTGAAGATGGAGTGCATGTGCAGGCTTGGGAAATACGACAAGGTGTCGAAACACCTGAAAGAGTTGGAGAAGGAAAATTGCAGTTATCTGCAAGAGGCATTCGAGACCATCGCACCCGTACTGGTTGATATGTGCATGGACGATGAAGCGTTCGAGTTCATAAACCACGGCATGAAGCTGTTCCCCGATAGTTTTTCTCTGAGCGACGAGCTGGACCGCCTCATGGATTGTGTAGACGCAGACAAGGCAATCGAGTTTGAGAACAAACGGATTGACGAAGACCCATACGATGCCGGCAACTGGAACACTGCCGCGCAGATCTATGCCGACAAGGGTGATTTTGGCAAGGCGATTGAGGCGCTCGATTTCGCTTCGGCTTGCGACGGTTCGGAGCCGGACACGGAAATGGAGTTGATGAAAGGATTTTACCACTACATGAACGGTAACTACGAAGCGGCAATCGAGGTATATAAAAAGATAAACATCACGCCGGACATGGAGGATGAGAGAGAGGAGATCTGTTCTGTCATGGCAAAGTGTTACATGGAGCTTGAGAATTACGAAGAGGCATACAAATGCTTGAAAAAGACTGTCGGCAGCGGCTTCGAGTGCGACAGCCCGAGCGACTACCTCAACTTCATTCACTGCTGCATGGAGACGGAGCACGACAAGGATATACCCAAGGTGCTCGACGTGATAAACAAAAAGTTCCCTCAAGACATCCATGTCCTCTCTACGCTGGCGGCAACCTATTGGAATTTCGGAAGAGAGAAAGACTCGAAGAACGTAGCGGAACGCCTGCTCAAGATTGTTGGCGAATACAAGGACGTTTCGCAGGAGGATGCAGATAATCTCTTCGCCACCGGCGAGTTCTTTTATATGGTAGACGATGTTGACGATGCTCTCAAATTCTTCAATGCGGTATACAAAGTCAAACCGGACTATCCTTTCATACATATTCACCTGGCGTTGGCATACCTCTTGAAAGGCGACATGCGGCATTTCGAGGAACATTACAATCCAAGCTCGATACGGGATTTCCGAAAATGCATGGCGGAGAAAGGTTATGATGCCGACAGTCTCCAACAGATGATGGACGAGGCAGCGGCGGAAGCCCGAAGGCAGCACATTGCCCTGCCGAATGATTTGGTAGAGGGATTTCTCAAAAACAAAGGCAACAAAAACTGAATGCGTAAAACCAACAATACAAAAGAAGTCATGGAAGCAACAACATTGAAAACATTCGAAATATCCGTCCCTGAGCAATACGCATCAGCCATACGCACGCTGATAAAAAGTATGGGCGGAAACGTCAAAGCCCGCAAACAGAAGAAGTGCGGTCTCGACGAAGCATTGGAAGACGTAAGAGCCGGCAGGGTATCTAAAGCCTACACAAACGTAGAAGAACTTTGGAAAGATTTGATGTGACTTATTTTCCTAAATGGCCCTAATCTTTTTGCTTTTCCGGGCTCATGCAATTTGCAGGAAGGTGGAAAAGTGCTTTTCCGGTCTCATGCAATTTGCAGGAAGGAAAAAAAGTGCTTTTCCGGTCCCATGCAATTTGCAGGAAAGAAAAAAAGTGCTTTTCCGGGTCCATGCAATTTGCA
>CAVIFD010000203.1:0-3845 GCA_963641545.1 bacterium
GAAGCAAGAAACCGCGTTTCCAAGCTCCCGCAATTCGGAGAGAAGCAAGAAACCGTGTTTCCAAGCTGCCGCAGTTTGGAGAGAAGCAGGAAACAGCTTACGATTGTTTCGCCGTCTTACTCGAGGACGAAACAACCCTTCTCCACGCTCCAGTCGTTGCCGAAGAAGCCGGACACTTTCACACCGCGGATACCGTCTTTAAGTATATCCACGCTGAAGATCATCAGGTCGGGGAAACCTGTGATGCCCGATATATAATCGTTCGGATAGGTGGCCTTCATCCCTCGGGTGCCTGTCCCTGCAACCACGCCAACACCGGCTGTCGGGCTGTCGGGACGGGGATAGACAAAGTAAGCCCCCAGGTCGTCACCCTTCATCACCTTGCTGCCCATGCGGATCTCGCCCTTCTTCACCTGCACAGGCGAATCTTTCAGCAGCACACGCCAAGCACGGTTGTTGTCGGCATTCCCGTAGACAACCACGTTACGGTCTTTGTATAACGAGGCGTTGAAGTCTTTGTCGGCAACGACATCGATGGAGCTGTTGGCTCTGTAGAGGAACGTCTCCGCGTCGAAGCGTGCCTTGTTGCGATACCATTCGTTCTCTTCCTTGCTGCCTCCCGTGGCATACACAAACACAACATGGTTGTCGAACGCCTGCTTGAAGCCGCCGTAACGTGCAGGGTTCTTCTCCGTCGCGGGTATGGCATCCGTGAGAGTCCACTTGCCGGAGGTCTTCTTCAGCACGGCAGGCTGTGTGCCGTCTGCCGTGATGGTCTCGCCGTCGATGGTTATGCTTGCAGCCTTCGGGAGCTTCAGTGCGGGCAGGTCGAATGTCAGAGAAGCGACGTTGGAGGTGGTTCCCGAGATGCCATTGGCGGTCTGACGGAAAGAGACGCTCGAGAAAGCATACGCCGTGTCCTGCTGATTGACCATCACCCAATAGTCCTTGGCAGAGATGGCAGGAGAGGCGGTATGAAACTCCAGCTGCTTCACATCACAAGCCTTGGGCACCTTATGCCAACGGAAATAATCGAAGATGGGTTTCCAGTCGACACTCTCGTTGCTATACCAATGTGCCCCGCCCGGGTATTCGTAATAACAGAAGTCGGGATGGAACGTGCCGAGCAGTTCACGCATGTGGCGCACCTGCCGGATAGGTACAACATCATCCGAATCGCCGTGGAGGATATACACACCCGACTGAAGGTAGTTCTTCATCAGACTGAGCGTGCGCCCTGCATTGGCAGCACGGCATATCATGTCGAAATGCTTCTCTCCCTCGTTGGCAGCGTCGGCATCCGGCCGCGAATAACGGGCTATGTCGGGATAGCTGGCACAAGGAGCAATGGCAGCGAAACGGTCGGGATAGGTAACGCCAAGGAACCATGTGCCATGTCCTCCCATCGAATGTCCGGTGAGATACGTGTGCGCAGGGTCTGTCTTGAACACTTTCTCCGCCTCTGCCAGCACCTCCATGGCATCAATGCGCCCCCACTCTTCCCAGTTGAAACCGTAGGGTCGGCGGTTTGTCGGCGCGATGATATGCCCCCAATCCTTCGGAGCGTATGCACGTGCCTGGTTACGGGCTTCCACAGACGCACCGTGAACAGAGAGGAACAACGCCTGACCGTCGCCCTGCACCGTAGAGGGGTTCACGCTGTAATACTGCACGCTCCCGTCTATATCGCTGATGAACGTGCGTTCGTGCACCACAGTGGCATCCTTCTGCTGTAGCTCAATCTCCGTACGGTCTATCTCCTTTCCCGCCTTGTCACGTAGGATAACCATAGCCTTCGTCTTGCCGCTCTTCACCTTCGTGGCAGCGGGGATACGAAACTTCACCTTGCGTACCATCATCGGCATGACATCGTCGGTCGCCACACCTGCTGTTTCTCCGTTCTCCAACACACACTCTATCCTCAGTCCCGAAAGGGCTTTCTCCTGTGCATTCACCACGCGGATGGCTCCCCACTTCTCCCCTTCGCCGTTGATAATGTCGGGCAGCGTCATGTCGCGCCTTGTGAGCATCACCGGCTTGGATGGGACAATCAGCTTGGCGGCAACCCTGCCGAAGCGTCCGTGAGTAAAGATGAACTCGTTGCTTCCCTTCTGCATCCGGAAAGGGATCAGCGTGTATGCAAAGTCGTAGTGGTCGCCTTCGTGAGGCATGCCGTTGATGAATGTGCGGGTGTTGCCGCTTGCTTCGAGCAGCACGATCTGCGACTTGTCCGCCGTGTATTCCGTGTATATATACGCACGGCGCAAGGCACGGTTGGCAAACTTGCCTGTGGAGTCCGCCTCTATCGGCGTCCAGCTCACCTGCTCGGCACGCCTACCATAGTTTACCGCCGTCAGGTTGCTTTCGCTCGGAGCATTGAACCTTCCTGTTGCCATCTCCCACCCCAGTGCGTCGGCTGTCGTAAACAGATAGCCCGATGCCGTCGTCACCGGAACGAAATACCCCTGCTTGAAGGAGTGAAGCACGATGCCTTCATCCACACGTTCCACTCTTTCCTTTCCGAAATACTCCACAACGTTGCCCGTCGTCTGCTGTGCCGCCAAAGGGCTTCCCCCCGACACAAAACAAGTGACCACCGCCACAAAAACACTCTTCTTCATTTTTTGTTCTATTCGTTTGTTATTGATTTTAATCTCTGAAACATCCGATAGGCACCACATACACCCCGTCTTTACGACGATAGGCAAAATCGCCGATACCCGTCAGTACCAACATAAAAGATGGCTTATTCATCTTATCCGTATTTATTTTCCCTGCAAGGCTAAGCAAATTCTTCGCGCCCTCATTGATCAGCCGGTCGCCCCCCAACTTCACCTCAACGAGACCATATCTGCCATTACGAAGATGCACCACAGCATCACATTCCAAACCGCTCTTGTCACGGAAATGATAGACCTCGCCATCCAAAGCATCTGCAAAAACCCGCAGGTCCCGGATGCAAAGAGTTTCGAAAAAGAGTCCCATCGTTTTGAGATCTCGAATAAGATCTTTCGGTCCAAGCCCCAACACCGCCGTACCTATAGACGGATCAATAAAATATCTGGTATTTGCCGTCCTTATGGCAGTCTTGGATCGAAGATTAGGATTCCATGCTTCTGAATCTTCTATGACAAATATTTTCCGGAAGGCTTCTATGTAGCTACCTGCAGTCTTTACACTAATCTCATTTTCATCGTTGGTCATCATATCTGCAACTATTGTTCCTATCGTGGCTTGTGCTCCTTGATTACGGGCATACGAGCGCAACAACAATCGGGCGGTAGTTGCGTTACGGCTCACTCCGTCTACTCGTGAAATGTCTTTCTTTATAATGGCATCCACATAATCGAAAGCCTGTGCCAACGCAGCTTCTCCCTGCAATCCGCAAGCAAAAGGCCATCCTCCACGACATATCAAGTATGCAATATCTTCGATTTTTAATTCACCGGCAGCTGCTATCTTATCCGGTGTCTCAAACAAATGCGCCAGACTTACCTTTCCATTCGATTCTCCCGACTCATACAAACTCATAGGTCGCATAGTCAACCAGCTAAAACGCCCTGTTCCCGAATGATGCATATCCTTTTCTTCTGCAGGTACAGCCGAGCCTGTCAAGATAAATTGCCCAACATCACGCCTATGATCCACTTCAAATCTGACGGAATCCCATAGCTTCGGAGCCAACTGCCACTCGTCAATAAGCCGAGGCGTATCTCCGTCAAGCAAAACCAAAGGGTCCATCTCTGCCATTTGCAGGTTGGTTTCCAAAGATGCCGGATTATCCATATACAATTATTGCTGTCCGCTAAAACTTTTTGAGCGGAAAAAGATAGGGCTGGATTCCT
>CAVIFD010000204.1:0-3841 GCA_963641545.1 bacterium
GTAGAAAAGGATCATGTTTTTAGATTCGGAAAAGAAAAAAGAGATTTTTGAAAAGTATGGCAAGTCTGCTACGGACACAGGTTCGGCAGAAAGCCAGATTGCTCTCTTCTCGGTTCGCATTGCGCACCTTACGGAGCACTTGAAGAGCAATCACAAGGATTACAGCACAGAGCGGGCACTGAAGATGCTCGTTGGTAAACGTCGTCGCCTGTTGGATTATCTGATAAGGAAGGACATCAACCGCTATCGTGCCATAATCAAAGAGCTTGGCATAAGAAAGTAACCAAGCTCAGCTTCTTGGTTTGATCATCCGAGGGCAGCCCGAAAAGGTTGCCCTCTTTCTTTTCTCCCCGCCCACTGTCGTCCCCCGCCCAAAGCATGTCGTGGCGGACCCGGGAGTCCCCATCCCCGCGACGTAAGCACCACCACTCCCGCGCAATGACATTTTGGGGAGTGTGGAATGACGAAAAAACCGATGTGGTGTGATTGTAACCATTACAATTATGCTGTAGGGATGCCGCAGAACCTTCGCGGACGACTGAAAAAACAGTATTTACCTGTCGAGGCAAAGCGATAGACGTACGCCGGTAAAATCGTTTGCATAATTTCCGTATTTAGGCGAATTTTGCGGGCAGATTGCTTGTGCGCTATTACATACGACATGGATATATATAAGGTAAGGAATGTTTATTTCGTAGGAGCCGGGGGGATCGGGATGAGTGCCCTGGCTCGTTACTTCTTGCATAAGGGCAAAGCCGTTGCGGGATACGACAGGACACCGTCGGAGCTTACTGCGGAGCTGAACGCCGAAGGGGCGAAGATACATTACGAAGACAATCTTTCCCTTGTGCCGGAGGCTTTCAAAAACACAGAAGACACCTTGGTTGTTTACACGCCTGCGATACCCGAGACACATACAGAGCTACGGTTTTTCCGCACGGGAGGTTTCTGTGTGATGAAACGTGCAGAAGTGCTTGGTTTGATAACGCAGAGCTCACGCGGACTGTGTATTGCAGGAACGCATGGCAAGACAACGACCTCGTCGATGCTTGCCCACCTGCTGAAGCAGTCGCATGTGGATTGCAATGCTTTCCTTGGAGGCATACTGAAGAACTACGACAGCAATCTTATGGAGAGCAAAAAGAGCGACCTCACGGTGATAGAGGCGGATGAGTTCGACCGTTCTTTTCACCGGCTCTCACCGTATATGGCAGTGATAACGGCTGCCGACCCCGACCATTTGGATATATACGGCACAGCAGAAGCCTATCGCGAGAGCTTCGAACATTTCACATCACTTATCCGCGAAGGCGGATGCCTTATCATGAAGAAAGGTATTGCCGTCACGCCGCGTCTGAAGGATGGCGTGAAGCTGTATACCTATTCTGCCGACGACGCGAGTGCAGACTTTCATGCCGAGAATATCCGCATCGGAGGCGGAGAGATACGGTTCGACTTTGTTGGTCCTGATGTGCGCATTGCAGACATACAGCTTGGTGTGCCAGTGAAGGTAAACATAGAGAACGGCGTTGCAGCCATTGCCCCGGCATGGATGAACGGAGTGACGGAGGAAGAGATAAAACGAGGAATGGCTTCGTTCATGGGAGCGAAGCGACGTTTCGATTTTCGAATAAAGAGGGACGACATGGTGTTGATAGACGACTATGCGCATCATCCCGCCGAGATCGCCGCCAGCATACGTTCGGTGAAGGAATTGTATAAGGGGCGGAAGGTGACGGGGATTTTCCAGCCGCATCTCTACACCCGTACCCGCGACTTTGCCGCGGACTTTGCCCGCAGCCTCTCGCTGCTCGACGAACTTATCCTGCTGGATATCTATCCGGCACGCGAAGAACCTATCCCCGGCGTTACCTCGGAGATTATATTGGATGCCGTCAGCATAGAGAACAAGCGACTGGTGCACAAAAGCGAGCTGGAAGACCTTGTAAGAAAGGAAGCAGAGATGTTTGAGGTGGTGCTGATGATTGGCGCAGGCGACATCGACCGATTGGTTGAACCCGTAAAACAAATATTGGAGAGCAGACGGTGATTCGCGTAATATCCATAGTTGTTGCAACACTTCTGGCGTGCTACCTTGTGGCAGTCGGGTTCTTCTTCCGCGACATGAAGCAGACGGGAGTGTGTCGCGGAGTTGAGATTGTGGTGAAAGACAGCCTCGACACCCATTTCGTAAATGAGAGAGACATAGAGTCGATTCTCCGGAAGGCAGACCTCAACCCCGTGAAGAAGCCTATGAACACCATCAACACCGACCTTATCGAGACTGAGCTAAAACGTAACGAGATGATAGCAAGCGTGGAGGTATACAAGACACCGTCGGGGATTGTGAAGATGGATGTGGAGCAGAAGATACCCGTCTTGCGTGTGATAAGCCCGCGAGGTAACTTCTACGTCGACAACCTCGGTACCACCATGCCCGTCAGTCTGCGTTACGTTGCCGACGTTCCGCTTGCAAGCGGGTATGTGGAAAAAGAATTGGCAGTGTCCGACCTGTATGAATTTGCGTTATTTTTGCGGGAAAATGATTTTTGGCTCAATCAGATTGAGCAGATATACGTTCATCCGGACGGTGAGGTGGACCTTATTCCACGAGTAGGAAACCACCGTATCGTATTGGGCTCTTTGGACGATTTCGAGGAAAAGCTCGATAACCTGCGTCTCTTCTACGAAAGGGTTATTCCCAAGACCGGTTGGGAGAAATACAGTGTGTTGAGCTTGAAATACAAGAATCAGGTTGTTTGTACTAAAAGATAAAAAGATATGGCATACACAGACTTTATAGCAGCCATCGACCTTGGCTCCTCACACATGGTCGGTATGGTGGGGACGAAGAGTCCATCCGGAGCACTCTCGATCATAGCCCACGAAGTTGAGGATTCCGCCACCTGTATTCGGAGAGGATGTGTGTACAACGTGAATGAGACGGCAAACAGTGTTGGGCGTCTCGTGCGAAAGCTCGGAAACAGGCTGGGAGGTGCGGAGATAGCGAAGGTGTATGTCGGTATCGGCGGACAGTCGTTGCGTTCGGTGGATCACACTGTGACACGCGTGTTGGGACCCGACGGCGTGGTGACGGACGACATTATCCTGAGCATGGATGAGGAATGCAGAAGCTATCGCCCGGATTTGTTGGATGTGCTGGAGGTAGTGCCCCCGACGTATGTGTTGGACGACAAGACGGAAACAAACCCTGTGGGTGTTTCGTGCACAAGAATAGAAGCGCGTTATAAGCTGATTGTCGGGAGACCGTCGTTGCGCCGCCATGTGAAGGATGCCGTTACGGGCAGGGCACGGATGGAGATTGCCGGAATCATTGTCTCGCCGCTTGCACTGGCAGACGTGGTGGTGACGGAGGGAGAGAAAAACCTCGGCTGCGCCTTGATTGACTTCGGAGCCGGAGTGACAACGCTAACTGTATATAAAGGCGGACGGATGGTAGATCTGTCTGTTATCCCTTTCGGCGGCAACCTTATCACCCGCGACATAACGAGTCTTCACATTGTGGAAGCAGAAGCAGAGCGTGTGAAGCTGACGTACGGCAGCGCAAAGGTGGAGAGCGACAGTAACAGGAGCGTGTCGGTCAGCTCTGCCGACGGCAGGGGAATGCGCGAGATAAAGCTGGCAGACCTGGAATGTGTGATAGAGGCACGTGTGAAAGAAATCCTCGAAAACGTATATGCCCGTCTTGAAGCAAGCGGCATGATGGACTCTCTTGGAGCAGGCATCGTGATTACCGGCGGAGCTGCAGCACTGAAGAACCTGCCGGAAGTGATACGCGAGAGGTTTAAGATGGATGTCCGCTATTCGGATGTAAGCAAAG
>CAVIFD010000205.1:0-3835 GCA_963641545.1 bacterium
CGAGACGGTGATATACCCGGGTCACGGACCTCGGACAAGCGTGACCCTCGAGAAACAGAACAATCCGTATTTATAACACAATAAACATATCAACAGTCTATGGATACAAATAAATTCGTGAACCGTCATATCGGCATTGCAGAGGAAGATGTTCCTGCCATGCTCGCATCTGTCGGCGTTAAGTCTGTCGACGAGCTGATCGACCAAACGATACCTTCCGATATTCGTCTGAAGAAGCCGTTGAACCTTCCGGAAGCTATGACTGAAAGGGAGTATGCAGAGCATATCGCAGAGCTTGCCTCGAAAAACGAGGTTTACACCTCCTACATCGGCATGGGATGGTACGACACTGTTTGTCCGGCTCCCATACAGCGAAACGTATTTGAAAACCCTGTGTGGTACACTTCCTACACGCCCTATCAAGCCGAAGTGTCGCAGGGAAGGCTCGAAGCACTGTTCAATTTTCAGACTGTCATAAGCGAGCTGACGGCTCTGCCGCTCACGAACTGCTCTCTTCTCGACGAGGCAACAGCTGCTGCCGAGGCGGCAACGATGTTCTTCGGCTCCCGCAGCCGTGCGCAGGTGAAGGCGGGAGCAAACACTCTGTTTGTCGACGAGAATGTGTTCGAATCCACGCAGGCTGTCATCCGTACGCGAATGATTCCGCAGGGAATACGTATCGTAACCGGCAGTTACAAGACCTTCGAGTTTACACCGGATGTTTTTGCCGCGATAGTGCAGTTCCCCGATGCCGACGGCAGGGTGGAAGACTACAGGGAGTTTATCGCGAAGGCGCATGCCGGCGGGGCGCGTGTGGCAGTGGCTGCCGACCTGATGAGCCTCGTTTTGCTCACTCCTCCCGGGGAATGGGATGCCGACGTGGTGTTCGGCAGCAGCCAACGTTTCGGTATACCGATGTTCTACGGAGGTCCGTCCGCCGCTTTCTTTGCTGCCAAAGACGAATACAAACGTGCCATCCCGGGACGTATCATCGGCATCTCCAAAGATGCCTACGGACATCCGGCATACCGCCTGGCACTACAGACAAGGGAGCAACACATCAAGCGCGAGAAGGCTACATCCAATATATGCACTGCGCAGGCATTGCTTGCGACAATGGCAGGTTTCTATGCCGTATATCACGGAGCGGAAGGCTTGCGCGACATAGCAGGGCGCATACATTCCTATGCCGGCTTCCTCTCCGGCGAGCTGGAGAAGCTCGGCTACAAGCAACTGAACAGCGATTACTTCGATACACTGAAAATAGAATTGCCTGCCGGCGTATCCTTGAGCGTTCTCCGCGAGATAGCTCTGGAATGTAAGGTCAACCTCCGCTATTTCGAGGGTGGACAGGTAGGCGTAAGCATCGACGAGACGACACAGCCCACCGACATCGGCGTGCTGCTGTATATCTTCGCCGGAGCCGTCGGGAAAGATTACATGCTCGGTGAGGCAATCCCCGTGAAGACTTACTTCGGTGGGAAGTTTGCCCGCACGTCAGACTTCCTTCAGGAAGAGGTGTTCAAGAAATATCATACGGAGACGGAGCTTATGCGTTACATCACACGCCTCGGGCGCAAAGACGTATCGTTGGCACAGTCGATGATATCCTTAGGCTCTTGTACGATGAAGCTGAACGCAGCCTCCGAAATGCTCCCGCTCAGTCGTCCAGAGTTTATGAACATCCATCCGTACGCTCCGGAAGAACAGACGGAGGGATACAGGGAGCTTATCGAAAACCTCTGCGATTACCTGGCAGAGATAACAGGCTTCAAAGGTGTCACCCTGCAACCCAACTCCGGTGCGGCAGGCGAATATACCGGCTTGCGCATTATCCGAGCCTATCAGGAAAGCATCGGGCAAGGACATCGTAACATAGTTTTGCTGCCTGCTTCGGCACATGGAACAAATCCTGCAAGTGCCATTCAGTGCGGTTATACCACTGTCACCGTCAAATGCGACGAGAACGGAAACATCGACCCGGAAGATTTTCGTGCCAAGGCGGAAGCAAACAAGGAAAACTTGGCTGCGAGCATGATTACGTATCCGTCCACTCACGGCATTTTCGAGGCGGACATCAAAGAGATGTGCGACATAGTGCATGCCTGCGGCGGACAGCTGTATATGGACGGTGCGAATATGAACGCGCAGGTGGGGTTGACCAATCCGGGAACCATCGGCGCAGATGTGTGTCATCTCAACCTGCACAAGACATTTGCTTCGCCTCACGGCGGAGGCGGTCCCGGTGTCGGTCCGATCTGCGTAGCCGAACATCTTGTGCCGTTCCTGCCTTCTCATCCTGTGGCATGGGGAAGCGACAGGAATACTGTCTCGGCAGCTCCTTACGGAAGTGCAGGCATCCTGCCAATCACCTACGCTTATATCCGTATGCTGGGTGCGGAAGGGCTGGAGACGGTGACGAAGACTGCCATTCTGAATGCAAACTATCTGGCATCGAAATTCAAAGACACCTACGGTATTGTCTATACCGGTGCAACGGGGCGCGTAGGGCATGAACTGATACTCGATTGCCGTGGAGTGAAAGAATCTTCCGGCATTGATGAAGGAGATATAGCAAAGCGATTGATGGACTTCGGCTATCATGCCCCGACGTTGTCATTCCCCGTACACGGAACCCTTATGGTTGAACCGACCGAAAGCGAAAGCAAAGCAGAGCTCGACCGCTTCGCTGAGGTTATGGATTGTATATGGAAGGAGATAAAAGAAGTGGAAGAGGGCAAGGCAGACAAGGACGACAATGTCCTTAAGAATGCTCCCCATCCGGAATATGAAGTGACTGCCGACGAGTGGAAACACGGATATGCCCGCAGCAAGGCGGCTTTCCCGTTGGAGTGGTTGCATGAGAGCAAGTTTTGGATCAATGTGGCACGTGTGGATAATGCCTACGGCGATCGTAATCTGATTCCGACCTTGTCGGCGTATGAAAGTAATAACAGGCAAATCTGAAAGAAAAATGAAAAGAGTATTAGTTGCATTGGTGGCAGCCGCAGCCCTCATGGGGACGGCTTGCACGAAAGCACCGGAGACGAAAATCAAGGTGTATGGTTGGCAAGGCGAAAACGGGAACACAACCGAAGAAACCCTGCAAGCCGATTTCAGTAAATGGAAGTCGCATGGCTTGGACGGTATGTGTTACAGTGCCGGGCAGGACTTGCAAAAGATCCGGCGTGCGGCGAAGATTGCTCATGCCAACGGTATGGAGTTTCACGCCTGGATACCTGCCATGTTGCAGGGGGATATGGATACAACACTCTATGCTGTGAACCGTAATGGCGACCCTGCCTACAAAGTGCAGGCATACGTGCCGTATTACAAATGTCTTTGCCCGAACAGGGAGGGTACGGCTGAGTTTCTGACCAATCTGTATGGCAAGGTGGCAGATATTCCGGAAGTGGATTATGTGCATCTTGACTATATCCGATATGTGGACGTAATCCTTGCAAGAGGTCTTTGGGAAAAATACGGATTGGTGATGGACGAGGAATATCCAGTAGCCGACTATTGCTATTGCGATAAGTGTGTGGCGGATTTCAAGGCGGCAACCGGAATAGACATACGTTCGTTTGAAGATCCTTCCAAATGCAAGGAATGGGCACAGTTTCGCTGCGACGTGATTACGCGCTTGGTTGGTCGCATTGCCGACACTGTGCATGCCAAGGGAAAGAAGATCAGTGCAGCCGTATTCCCCGGACCTGATTCTTATGCAAGATGGATGGTGCGTCAGGAATGGAACAAATGGAACGTAGATGTACTCTTCCCGATGAACTATAATGATTTCTACCTCGAAGATGCAGCTTGGGTTGGCGAGGTAACC
>CAVIFD010000206.1:0-3831 GCA_963641545.1 bacterium
ATTTCAAGGTTGCTGCGGACAGTCTTGCCTTCGGCGTTGTCCTTGAATACCTCTACTTGCCCCACATCCACGCTGTAGCCCAGTCGGCGAAGTTCGTTATAGACCACATTCTCCATGATATGCGTAAACTCTATCTGCCGGAAATCAACGATGGCATTGCGTATGCCCGTATCTTCGAAATAGTATTTCGTTTCCGTCCCGATGTATTTCCTTCCCTTCACATTATAGCGCAGTGCTTCGTTGATAATGAAGGAGTCTTGTAGGTGTTCGAGATATTTCCCAATGGTATTGTTGCCAATCTCCATACCGCCTGCAGAGCGGAACGTGTTGGCAATCCTCTGTGTATTGGTGCTGCTTCCCATTGATGATGCCAGTACTTTTACCAACTCCCGCATGCCGTCTGCATTGCGCAAACTATTGCGCTGCAACACATCGCGGAGATAAACCGTTTCGTAAACGCTGCGCAAGTACGTCTGCTTCTCTTCCGCAGTATTCAGAAGTGCCACAGCAGGAAGACCACCATATATATAATACGTTTCAAGAGCGTTTCTGAAATCTCCGCCCATACCTTCGTAGTATTCGGAGAAGCTGAGAGGTCTTACACGTATTTCCCAGCCTCTGCCTCGAAATTCCGTGATGACATCCTTCGACAGGAATTTTGCATTCGATCCCGTCACATAGACCTCGGCATTGCTTACATGCAGATACGAGTTGAGCACATCCTCAAAATCTTTTACCATCTGCACTTCATCGAGCAGTATGTAATACTTGCCATTGTCCACCATCAACCCGTCGATATGGTCAAGGAGCGCATCGGGGTCTCGCAGCTTTCGGTTACGGCGGTCTTCCAGATTCACTTCTATAATATGGTTCTCCGCAACACCTGTGTCCAAAAGATGTTGCTTAAACAAATTGAAGAGCAGGAACGATTTTCCACAACGACGGATGCCCGTCACTATTTTTATCATCCCGTTGCCGTCGGCTGAGATGAGTTTTTCTATGTAGGTTTTTCTCTTGAAAAGCATAGTTTACGAAAGATTTTTGTGGGAACCCACAGATTTCTGCTGCAAAATTACATAGTTTAACCAAAGGAACGGCATAAACGGGTGAAAGATCTTCCGTGCAATTACCTTTTGTCTTATAACGAGAGAATGAAATATGCTTCATATCTACGCCATGACAAATATGGAGATTGCCCTGCGCGCTTTGCCGCGGGTGAAGCAAAACCCGTACCTTTGGCGGGTGAGAACAGCTCGTAACCGATCTTGATTGCGGCCAAGGCTTAGTAGTACTCCTCTATGTATTGATATGCCTTTTCAAAAACGTCGTTGTCCTTGATGCCATACTTAATCCAAAGAATGGAGCGGAGCTTCTTCTTTATCTCTCTTTGTGCAGTGATGCTCTTGAATGCATCGTTGAATTGTCGAACGATGTTCACCACCTCATTGTCAATGTCGTTGACCACATTTTCAACCACCACGGGCGTTTCATCCGTTTTTATGCTTTGGAAAAGTTCCGTCAGTGCGGCACGTGCTTGCGCACGCTTGTCTTGTGGCAGGTCAACCTTTTTTTCTTCTTCCAGTAAGTCCTTAGCCATGCCGAGAAGTTGTTTCAAGAAGTCAATGCTCGAAATGAGGTTTTGTGTCATGCGGTCACGAAGTTCGTCCAGCTTTTCAGCAAACTTCTTAAACTTAGGCTCTCCGGCATGTTCGCCAAGACGCAGGCGAAGCATCTTCTCCACTTCGACAATCTTTTTCTTAACCTTCTTCTCGTCTTCGAGTATGGAGTCGATGATATCCGCGTCTACAACAAGATCTTCAAGGGTTGTTCCGATGTCGATGGTGTCGATATTCCGGTGGATGATTTCTATGGTCTTTGCTCCAAGTAAAGTCCAAATCAGGTTTCCTCCGCTCGTAGGGCGAACGCTTTGATAGACCTGTGCCAACCAAGTGTAGTCGTTTTGGTATGAAGCGAGATAGGCGTTGGGCGAAACGATTTCCCATGCTTTAGACAATCGCGCGAAATGTCCGGCAAAGTTCGTTTTCACTCCCTCTTCCTTCAGGCATTCTTGTGCTGCGGTTAGTCCTTCCCATCCGCCTATTGTTCGGTCTACGCCCGGGAAAAACTCAAGGCTTTCCTGCATATATGTTGGAATGAGCGATTTGATCTCATCGATATTTTTTACGATGGTCTGCACGCTTTCTTCGTCAAAGGCAAGACTCTTGGCAACGTTCTCAAACACACCAACAAAGTCTACTATCAATCCGCATTTCTTGCTTTCGTTATACTTGCGGTTGGTACGGCAAATAGCTTGCAGCAGAGTGTGGTTCTTCATTGGCTTGTCGAGATACATACACTGCAGGATGGGCGCGTCAAAGCCTGTAAGCAGCTTGCTCGTCACGATGACAAACTTCAATGGTGAGAGCGGGTCGCGAAACCGGTTAAGCAGTTTCTGTTCGTCGGCACGGCTGCGCTTGTAGGGCTTATACTCGTCAGCTTTGTCGCCTTCGGTGTGCATTACGATTGTCGTTTGGTCGTCAGTGCCAAGCAGCGCGTCCAAGGCTTTCTTGTATTTCACGCAGCAGTCGCGGTTATACACCACCACTTGTGCTTTCATGCCCGTTGGTTCCACATACTCGCGGAAATGGTTTACGATGTATTTGCAAACATCGTTTATGCGCTTTTCTGCGGTAAAGAAGGCTTCGACACCGGTTCGGCGCACAAGTTCGTTCTTGTCGTCTTCGCTTATCTGGTCGGTCAGGGCGTCGAACTCCTCTTGTAGTTTGGCTTCGTTCAAATGCATTTCAACAGGCACTGTCTTAAAGTTGAGCTCCAATGTCGCGCCGTCAGCCACAGAATCCTGGAAGGTGTATTTCGAGATATAGCCAAACTTATCTTCTTCTGCCCCGAAGCAAACGAACGTGTTGTGGTCGTTGCGGTTGATGGGGGTACCGGTCAATCCGAAGAAGAAGGCGTTGGGCAGTGCCGCGCGCATTTTCTTGCCGAGATCTCCCTCTTGCGTGCGGTGCGCTTCGTCCATCAACAATATGATGTTGTCTCTATCATCAAGCACCTGACCGTCCGCCAAATCGCCAAATTTGAAGATGGTGGTAATAAGTATCTTGCGCTGGTGGATTTTTACTTCCATTTCCTGCTTGCTCCCTATGCCTTCCACATTGGGGATCTCTGCACGGGTAAAGTCTCCCGTGATTTGATCTTCCAGGTCGATACGGTCGTCTACGATAAGGACTGTGGGCGACTTTAGTTCTTGCCTGAGACGTAACTTTTGAGCGGCAAACACCATCAGCCACGACTTTCCCGAACCTTGGAAATGCCAAACCAACCCTTTCTTCGGACCTTTGCCGTTTCGGTAGGTGCTCAGTACGCGTTGCACGATAGCCTCGCCTCCTAAGTATTGTTGGTAGCGGCAAACGATCTTTATTTTCCGACCGCTTGGCGTTCCTGTAAACACGGAATAGAAACGATAGATATCGAGCAGCCGCTCGGGCGTAATCAGTTCCATATAGTTATGCTGCACCTGCACAAGCGAGCCGTGCATACGCTTTTCGTCGGCAAACCAAGGTCCCCATTTGTCTGTCGGGCATCCGATGCCTGCATATTGCAGCTCTTTACCTTCGCTTGCAAAGCACAGAACGTTGGAAGCAAACATCTCGGGAATGCTCTTCTGATAGTGCAGTATGTCGGTTGCGCCGTCAGCCCACGTCACTTGCGGGCGGACGGGTGTCTTGGCTTCACCAATAACCATAGGGATTCCGTTGATGAGATACACGAGGTCGAGGCGTTTGCCCCCTTCTTTGCTCAGCCGTGGAT
>CAVIFD010000207.1:0-3824 GCA_963641545.1 bacterium
GTATGAGTAAAACAACCTATCCTCTTTACGACTTGCATCTGCACAGATCAAGCAAACAAAGCATGCAAGACATGATGGACAAAGCCGGAAAGAACGGCTTCAAGTGTTTCGGCGTAGTGCAAAACGTGTCGCCCTGGGGCATTCAGACGAATGCAGACCTGGAACGATACATCGCCGAGGTGAAAGACTATCCTTGCTACATGGGGCTTCAGCCCGCAGCTCAGGGATGGAGCGCGAACCTGTCGAAAGAACTTATCGACAAGGTGGATTACATCCTTATGGACCCGCAATTGCTACATCGACGACCCCGAGGACTTCATGGAAAGGAACATGAGCCGGTATCCCGAAGTTGTTGCAGGGGAAACATGCAATCTGCGTTGTGGATACATACACATCGCCCTCGGTGTGGGCAGCTGTGAAGCTGTGGATGCCTTGACGGAAAGACTGCGTGCAGACGGCTATGAGATTGCGAGCGGACCGCGAACGACGGGCGACGGCTGCTATGAGAGCTGCGCGATCGGTCCGGAGGGCTGTCTGATTGAGATTACCGTATAGCTTTACCATCGGTGTTGCCTAATATCTCTACCTTTGCCGCCGCAAAACAAAAAAACACAACAATCATGTCAGTAGCAAAAAGAGATTTGGACGATACACGTAAGGTGACGACCCGTCGCCTTATGGAGATGAAGCAAAGAGGTGAGAAAATATCCATGCTGACAGCCTACGACTACTCCATGGCGAAGCTCATTGACAGGGCAGGAATGGATGTTATCCTTGTGGGCGACTCGGCATCGAACGTGATGGCGGGAAACACCACCACACTGCCCATCACCCTCGACCAGATGATATATCACGGCAAGTCGGTGATGAAAGCCGTCGGGCGCGCCCTCGTGGTGGTGGATCTTCCCTTCGGATCGTATCAGGGCAACTCGAAAGAGGCGTTGGCATCTGCCATTCGCGTGATGAAGGAGACGCATGCCGACTGCATCAAGCTGGAAGGCGGCAGTGAGATAAAAGATTCCATCGAGCGCATACTCTGTGCCGGCATTCCTGTTATGGGGCACCTTGGTCTCACCCCGCAATCGATAAACAAATTCGGCACATACACCGTCCGTGCCCGCGAAGCTGCGGAGGCTGAGAAGCTCGTCAGCGATGCACATTTGTTGGAGGAGATCGGCTGCTTCGCGATAGTGCTCGAAAAGATTCCTGCGGCATTGGCAGAGCGCGTGGCAAAGGAACTTGCCATACCAATCATCGGCATCGGTGCCGGAGGCGGCGTGGACGGGCAGGTGCTTGTCATGCACGATATGCTGGGGATAAACATGGGTTTCTCGCCGCGTTTCCTGCGTCGCTACGCCAACATAGGAGAGGAGATAACCCGCGCGGTGCAGGCATATATCGAGGATGTAAAGACGCAGGACTTCCCCAACGAGAAGGAACAGTACTAAAAGGCGACATCTTCCCACTTGCCGCCCACCAGCTCGCGCGTCGTTGCGAAGCCGGCTGCCTTCAACAGGTCGAAGGCTTCGCTTCGTCCGTCGTCCACAAGATCCGGAATGTGGCAGTCCGAGTTTACCATCACGGGAATGTTTCTCTCCCTGAGCATACCGAGAAACACCATGTGCGGATATGTCTCGCGCCTTTTCACGAGGTTCTTCGTGTTTATCTCCACCATCAATCCCTTTTCGGCAATCAGGTCGAGCGTATCGCAGAACGCGTCTTTATACCACGAAGCTCCGAAAGAGAAGCCTTTACACCGTTGCCCGTTCATGTAGATCTTATCCAAATGCCCCACGATGTCTATCCCGCCGGCGAGAACCATCCGCTGCACCGTGTCATAGTATCTCTTCACCAACCTCTGCACGTCGCCTCCGAAATAACGCTCAAGAGATGTGCGGAAGTCGTATGGCGAGCCGTCGATGCACATCATGTTCCTTTCCTCGAGAGGCTGCGCCACGGGAAGGAAATGAATGGAGCCGATGCGGTAGTCGAGCGGCAGTTCACGGAAATACCGGATCGAAGGGTTGTACGTCTCGTCCAAGTAATCGATCTCGAGGGCTGTGTATATTTCAATTTCGTTTTTGTATTTGGCTTTCAGTCTGCTTATCTCCGCGATATAATCCGGCATTTCGTCGCGCGACATGTTCCAAAACGTCTCGAAGGGTAGGGGAGAGTGCGACGAAAAGCCGTAAGCCCTAAATCCGCGGGCGATGGCGAACTTTACGAACTCTTCCGGCATGCTCCGACCGTCGCAAAACGTACAGTGACTGTGATAATTGCTTCTTTGCATAGTTTTCATTGATAAAAGACATGGCAAAAGTAAGGTTTTTTGCCGATGCTGATTCCTCCTTTCTGCCTGCATAAGACAAGGAAAACCCTCTGCCGACATTTACGACTTCACAGCCGTTCTCCACCTTACTCATGGGTGGCGGCAATCTGTTTCGACGATTGTTTTTATTCGTTTTGGTCGAAGTCTATCATACCGAACATTTGAGAACATGGCGTGTTGATGTTGATAAAATTGAAAGACGCGCCCTGCCGCCCCGCTTTTATCATATCATATAGTTTCTTACTCTCAGCGTCAGCGGTTACGTAATAGCAGATGTCATTTTCGACATCCGCCTGTGCGAACATCTTTGTGTCGTTGGGGATAATTATCCTATGGGAGAAAACCGCTCCTCGGCGCTTCTTTTCCTCGTAGACTATTGACATCATCTCTCCCGCACGTATCGCATGATTATAGTTAAACGGAAGAACCATTACATTCTTTAGCGGCAGGTCGGTGATGTCTCCCTTGACGCAATACTCGGCTATGGCAATTGTGCTCACTTTAAGCATTACGTCGTGTTCGAGGAAATATCGGAAATAATTCACCGCGTTATTGTGTAGCTCATCCTCAGGGCTAAGCAGCCGAATGAAGAAACCGGTATCCAAAAGTGCGCTTTCTTGCTTCATGCCTCACCTCCTCTGATTTCTGCCAGCCATGCGTCGGCGTTTACTCCTGCCCATTTGGGACGGGCTTTTTCTATTAGCGCATCAAGATATTTCCTGTCGAACTTCGGACTATAATCAAGCAGCTCGATAAGTTCTAAAGCCGATTTGTCGATGTCTCCAGTCAAGGCGTTCTGTCGCGCCTTTGCCCTCACACCGAATTTCCGATATAACGGGTTACTGTCTATTTTAGAGATATAGTCCTTGTCTGCCTTGATGGTCAACAGTCCCGCCTCTTTCGTGTCTAAATGAATGTTGGCTTTGTCTTTTCCTCCGGCATCAACCAAAGTTCCGTAATAATACACCTCTACGTCTACCAAGATATTCTCATGGCGCACGTAGTTTGTACTCTTGTCAATAACAAACTTCCTGTCGGGCTTATCCGATGTGTTCACCTCTATGACATAATCGTTGCGCACGGCAAACTCTTGTAATGCCTCGATGGCTTTCGCGCTATTCATCTCCAGCTCGTCAATAGAGTTGTTGTTTGTTTCGATAGCCGTAAGGATGGCAGATGTTGCCAATACGCTTTGCAAGGACGTTTTGAATATGTTGACAACAGAACCCTCCCTTTGCTCAAAAGCAATAACAGGACGGTTCTTGCGGCTCTTTACTTCCGGATAAAGCAACGCCTCCACGCTGTCAAATAGAGTTTTAATCTGTGCAATATCGAAGTTGGCAGGCGTAAGGTTTTCTCCTCCGTTTTTACCGATAATGTGTATCCGTATTTCGCTGTTTGTCATTTTTTTTCTGTGTTTTGTTGTTTCGAGAGCAAAGGTGGCGTTTTTATTTGATATGCCAAAAATCCTTCGTCAACCCACCCTCATACATTC
>CAVIFD010000208.1:0-3819 GCA_963641545.1 bacterium
GCAGTGCACTTATCAACGCAGGTAACATTCAGAACTCGGGTTGGGAGTTGGCACTCAACACCACTCCTGTCGTTACGAAAGACTGGCAGTGGGATTTGAACTTCACATGGACGAAGAACAACTCGAAGATTGTGGAGCTGTCAGACCTCTGTGCAGACTATATCGGTCTTCAGGGTTATACGAACTACGGTAACTATCGTATCGGTTCCGTTGCACAGGTAGGTGGTTCTTACGGTATGCTGATGTCAGACTCGGCTCCGATGATCGACGAAGAGAGCGGTCTTCCGATATTCAACATGGGTTACTACAGTGCCGGCTACAAAGTTCCGTTCTACAAACGCAGCGGTAAGGTGGAGAAGGTTGGCGACATGGTTCCCGACTTCCTCGGCGGTATCAACACGACGCTCCGTTGGAAGAACCTCTCGCTCTCGGCAAGTCTCGATATGCGTTTCGGCGGTAAGGTGGCTTCTTATGGCTCACGTTACGGTACGGCATACGGCTACACGAAGACCTCTTTGGAAGGTCGTGGCGTGAATAACGGCGGTGCTGAGTATGTGTCTAAATGGGACGGCGTAAGCTACGACGATGGTATCCTTCCCACAGGTCTCGTGCAGACAGGCACTACGCTGCCGACTCCTGACGGAGGAACATACACCGTAGGTACAGGTGCATACAGCTCGGGTGAGACCTATCAGGAGCTCTTCGACAAGGGCATTGTGGACTACGTACATGCCGGCGGTTGGCAATACTTCCAAAATTCCTGGAGTACGGGCACGCTCAACGACAGTTGGTTTAAGACGCTGAACTATATCGCGCTTCGCGACGTTTCACTCTCTTATATGTTCGACAACAAGATAGCCAACAAGATTGGTGTGAGCAACCTCAGCCTCACGGCAGCGGGTCACAACCTCGGCTATCTGCTCAACACTATGCCTAACAAGGAAAATCCGGAAGCCGTGGCAGGTACAACCACTGCAGAGTTCCGTATCCGTCAGTTCTCGGGTGTGACATCGAGCTTCACGCTTACACTCAAAGCGACTATCGGCAAGTAAGGGCTCACGAGAGATTAAGTCAGTTATTCACATTAAAAAAGACAGAAGATGAAAAAGATAATTTCAATGTTCTTAGCAGGTGCGTTTACCCTTTCGCTTGCCTCTTGTGCCGACGATTTGAAGGACGTGAACATCAAACCTGACAATGTAACGGAAACAATGCCTGAAGGCTTGATGACGGCTGCCATCAACGAGTTTCAGCCCAGCGGTTATCTCCTTTGGTTCTACAACGTGGGTTATCTCAACGGATGGTGTCAGATGAGAGGCGGCAGCTACAGTGCCGGCTATACGGGTCAGGACGCAGTCGGTGACCAGGGGACGCAGTATATCGCCACCCTGAAATATCGCAACAGGATACAGGAGTATATCAACACGACGGGCAAGACGGAAAACAACGGTTACCTTGCCGCTACGGGTATCCTTACGATATATCTCGGACTGTTCGACAGCGATATGTACGGATCCATTCCTTATACGGAGGCATGCCACTACGACGACAAGGTTATTCTCACGCCGAAGTACGACCGTGTGGAGGACCTCTACAATCTGTGGATCGAGGAGCTGAACAGCTATATCTCCCTGCTTCAGGGCTCGGACCTTGCGGCAAACTCTCCGCAGGATGCCGCCTACGGCTGCGACTGGAAGAAGTGGGCTAAGCTCGCCAACTCTTTGAAGCTGAAGATTGCCGTGCGCCTGTATAACAACGACGCGTCGAAGGCTCTTCAGATTGTGGAAGAGGCAGCCGGCAACTCGGCAGGTCTTATCACCACGACGGAAGACGACTTCCTCTTTGCAAAGGCTACCGCTTATGCATCGGGCAACTCTGATTATGTATACGGTACGGGCAACGGTCTCGCTTCCGTATCTGCTTCGGAGAATGTGTTCAACTTCATGCTTGGCGCGAAAGACCCGCGTATCCGTTTCATCTATACGAAGAACGGCTTCAACTCGTCGGTTGTGCAGAGCTTCATCGACCACGGGCAGTACAACAACCTGCCGCGTGCGGTCAAGGCTAATGTCATTCTGAATGCAGACAGCACCTTCAAGGCATGGGGCGGCATGGGCGAACCTTGGGTACGCTACACGGCTCTTCCCGTTGTCTACGATGCAAAAACGTCGCACGCCACAGGCAAGATGTCTGACGAGGACTACGAGGAATACTTCAACCCGGGTCTCCGCTATCAGATCAAGATTGGCGACGCTGAGAAGAGCTACAGCCCGTTCTGCTACTACTCGGAAGAGATGCGTCGCGGCAGGGTGGACTTCACGCTCCCGACAGCCATGACAGTCAACGACGACGGTTCGGTCAACACGCACACACTTCAGGACACCGACGACAATCCTCTCTACACCATGTATCTGACAGCCGGCGAGGTTTGTCTCTACATGGCTGAGTTTGCCTGCCTCAAGGGAAGCGCGGTCGGCGGTAAGGACTATCAGGCATGGTATGAAGCAGGTGTACGCGCTTCTGTGGAAGAGTATGACAACCTTGCGAAGAGTAACAAGATACCGTATTACTTCGACGCTTCGACCCCGGGCATCTACTCTTACGACCCGCACGAGAAGACCATTGCTCTTCAGGAGGGCGAGATAGACGCGATGATGGCTACCGAGAATATCAAGCTGACAGGCAACAAGAGCGCGGATCTCGAGAAGATCTATCTCCAGCAGCTGATACACTTCAGCGAGCAGTGCGACGACCAGTTTGTGACGGCACGCCGTTCGGGTTATCCGAAGGTTGGCTCGAGCCTTATACCGTTCGTTCAGTTCCAGGACATCGCCCTCTCTGCCATACCGCGTCGTTTCGTGGTTACAGAGCCGACAGTCGACGATATCATGCACGACATCGTTATGGAGGCATACAACGAGCAGGGCTTCAAGACCCTCGGAACGAACAGCCAGGGCAGCCAGTACAACGGCGGCAATGCTCCGCTTAACACCGAGCGTCTGTGGCAAGACAAGAACGCTCCGCAGTGGGGCACGCCGAACAATTGATGTTCTGTTGTAATCTGAACTTATAAATAAACAATCCGGGTGAAGGAGGGGAGCGTCGCGTTACGCTCTCCTCCTCATTTGGCAATAAGGGTTTCACACAAAAACATATCAAGATGAAGAGACTGTTTCTAACACTCGCATTTATTGTGTGCGCCGCAACGGGGTGGGCACAGGGCGAGCGCATATTCCTTTTCAACAATTTCGCGAAGGGACTGATCATGTTCAAGAGCGGGGCGAAGACCACAGCCATGATGAACTACGACGCAAACAACGGCAAGATGTATTTCATGCAGGACGAGACGTTGATGGAGCTTACCGGCGTGCAGCAGGTGGACAGCATACACTTCGGCGAACGGCGGTTTGCGGAGCGCGGCGGCGATTTCGTGGAGCTGTTTACCCTCAATCACGGCACGGTGAAGATCCTCTGGCGGATACATAAGGTGCACGAGGGCTACGTGGGTGTCTACGGGCAGGCGTCGCAGGCAGGGGCGAAGAAGATACAGCTTCAGGGTAACTTCGGCTTGGGCGGACTTGCAGGTGCCGGCGGAGGTATGTACAACGGCTCGTTCGGGGTGAACCAGGGCGACGAGAACGGGCGCAACCTCGATATTTGGAAGATAAAGAGCGAGAATACATATATCTTCGAGAAGAACGGCAAGGAATATGCCGTCAGCAAACTGAAGAAGCTCTATAAGGCTTTCCCCGAATATAAGGAGCGTTTGCAGGCGTTCGCGCACGAGCACGAACTCGACCTGATGTCTGCGGACAAGGC
>CAVIFD010000209.1:0-3817 GCA_963641545.1 bacterium
CCACGGAAGAGGTTGATGCCCCCGACACTGCGAAGCCGGAAACGGAAAAGGCATCTGCCGCAGCCGCCGGAGGGAAAACCCCTGCCACACTGACAAGCAACTCCGCGCTGTGGACACCAGTGATCAGCGAGCTGAAATCTTTCGGCGACGAGGTGGTATCAGCCTCCGACACATCACGGTGGTTCATCTTCCTTGCGGGATTTGTCGGCGGACTTGTCGCACTACTCACCCCCTGCGTCTGGCCCATGATCCCGATGACGGTAAGCTTCTTCCTCAAGCGCACGAAAGACCGCCGCAAGGCCGTTCGCGACGCGCTCACCTACGGGATGTCCATCATAGTGATATATCTTGCGATGGGGCTGCTCATAACAGGTATCTTCGGGGCGAGTGCACTGAACGACCTCTCGACAAACGCCATCTTCAACATACTTTTCTTCCTGCTCCTCGTGGTATTTGCCGTTTCGTTCTTCGGAGCTTTCGAGATGGTCTTGCCCTCGTCGTGGACAACACGCCTCGACAGCAAGGCAGACTCCACAACGGGCATACTGAGTATCTTTTTCATGGCTTTCACCCTCGTATTGGTGTCGTTCTCGTGCACAGGTCCGATCATCGGGACGCTGCTCGTGGAAGCGGCGTCGATGGGCAGTGCCGTAGGTCCGGCAATAGGGATGTTCGGCTTCGCACTGGCATTGTCAATACCGTTCAGCCTGTTTGCAATCTTCCCGAACCTGCTCCAAAGCATGCCGAAGAGCGGCGGGTGGCTCAACTCCGTGAAGGTGGTGCTGGGTTTCCTCGAGCTGGCGTTGGCATTGAAGTTTCTCTCCGTGGCAGACCTGGCTTACGGCTGGCGACTGCTCGACCGCGAGGTGTTTATCGTCCTTTGGATAGTGATATTTGCCCTTTTGGGATTCTATCTGCTCGGAAAAATCCGGTTTGCCCACGACAGCGACGTGAAACACGTCTCCGTGCCGCGCCTTTTCCTTTCCATCATCTCGTTTGGCTTTGCCGTGTATATGATACCGGGTCTTTGGGGTGCGCCGCTGAAGACGATAAGCGCGTTTGCCCCGCCCCTCTACACGCAAGACTTCAACCTCTACGACAGTGAGGTTCACGCAGCGTTCGACGACTATGAGAGCGGCATGGAGTATGCTCGGAGAGTGAACAAGCCTGTCATAATCGACTTTTCCGGCTACGGCTGCGTGAATTGCCGCAAGATGGAGGCGGCAGTGTGGACCGACCCTCGGGTAAAGCAATTGCTCGAAAAAGACTACGTCCTGATAACACTGATGGTGGACGACAAGACCAAGCTCCCCTCTCCCATCGAGATTGAGGAACATGGCAAGACGCGACGGCTGAAAACCGTCGGCGACAAGTGGAGCTACCTCCAGCGAAGCAAGTTCGGAGCCAACGCGCAGCCTTTCTACGTCTTGCTCGACGGCAAAGGCAAACCGCTCGGTCCCTCCCGCGCCTACGATGAGGACGTTTCCGAATACATAGGGTTCCTTGAAAACGGACTGAAGCAATTCTCCAAATAGCGGGTAAACCCTCCCAACCGATACATCGACATACATACAATATCATAATGGCAACGAAAGAAGAAAAGATGGAAGCCTTCGGGCATCTGCTCGACATCCTCGACGAGCTTCGGGTGAAATGCCCATGGGACAGGAAACAGACCAACGAGAGCCTGCGCACCAACACCATCGAGGAGACCTACGAGCTCTGCGACGCGATAATGAAAAACGACAACGACAACATCAAGAAGGAGCTTGGCGACCTGCTCCTACACGTTGTCTTCTACGCAAAGATCGGAGAGGAAAAATCGGCGTTCGACATCAAAGACGTGTGCGACAGCCTCTGCCGCAAACTCATCTTCCGCCATCCGCATGTGTTTGGCGACACTTCCGCAGACACGGCGCAGAAGGTGGAAGAGAACTGGGAGCAAATCAAGCTCCGTGAAAAGGGCGGCAACAAGACAGTGCTGGAAGGCGTCCCGTCGTCGCTCCCATCGGTCGTGAAAGCCCATCGCATACAAGACAAAGCCCGCAACGCAGGGTTCGACTGGGAGCAGCGCGAAGAGGTGTGGGACAAGGTGCTCGAAGAATTCAGCGAGCTGAGAGAGGAAATCGTCCGTATGGATGCCGACAGGATGGAGGCGGAGTTCGGAGACCTGTTCTTCAGCCTCATCAACGCCGCCCGTCTCTACAAGATCAATCCCGACAACGCCCTTGAGCGCACAAACCAAAAGTTTATCCGCCGCTTCAACTACGTGGAGGCTCACGCCCTCGAGGAAGGACGTAAGCTTAAAGATATGTCACTTGAAGAAATGGACAGGCTTTGGAACGAAGCCAAGAAGGAAGGGCTGTAACTACTTTCTGCCCTTCCCCTCGTCGCGGCGACCCATGAACTTACGGGCAAACTTATATTCCGCACAGCGATACTTGTAGAGTTTCTCGGGAGAGAGGATTGCCTTGAACTTTTCGTAGTATTCCTTCTCGATGGCAGTCTCCTTCATCTTTGCTTCGATGCACGCGTCGTTGGCTTTCGCGTAGTCGTCTTCCGTAGGGGAGCTCTTATGCCGGAGCTCCTTCGAGAGATGTCGGCACGTGCGCCCTGCGTCAAACATTTTCTCGTGCATCTCGTTGCACAGCGGGATAAAGACAGCGGCTTCCTCCGGCGTCAGCCCCACTTCCGCCGTGATGAAAGCGTTTTTCTCCGCCTGAAAGGCTTCCTTGTCGAAACGCGGCTTCCCTTTGCCCTCTTGCGCCACTGCTTCCGAAGACAACAGGACGGAGACTGCCATGAATACCATTAAAAACAGCTTGCTCATATATTATCCTCCTTTATTCGTAACCTGCCAGCTCTTCCGAGAGAAGACAATCGGTAAACTGCGCTTCTATATACTCCAAATACTCCTCGTTTTCCGCCTCGCGTATGGCGGCTTTCGTTTCGGACACCGTTGCAGACTGCACTATCAACGTGTCTGCGGCATTCTTTCCTCCGCCTATGCCGACAATCGCCTTAAAGAACAATCCCATGCCGGCAAACACCGCTGCCATATACAGCCACGGGCGCACACGGTCTGTCATTGTGACTTTCTTTGCTTCCATCCTCTGCGGCTTCTCCGGCAGACGACTCATCACTCTCTCCGTAAGACCTTCCATATACCCCTCGGGCACACGGAAAGGATTACTTCCCTTAAAACGATCCGTATTGTTTTGTTCCATTCCCATACTTTCCCGTTTTTGATGCTTGATTGACAGACCACACTCGAAAAGGTTTAACCCCCCTTTGTTAAAAACGCCTCGACCTTCTTCACCGCATGATGATACGATGCTTTCAAGGCTCCGACGGACGTACCGAGGATCTCCGACATCTCTTCATACTTCATGTCGTCGAAATATTTCATGTTGAACACCAGTCTTTGCTTCTCGGGCAGGGTAAGAACGGCTTCCTGCAGCTTCATCTCGGCTTCGTCGCCGTCGAAATACTCGTCGCCCTTGAGGCGTTCCAGCAGGAAGACATCCGCATCGTCAATCGAAATATTGTTGATGTTGCGCCGGCGGCTGAGGAAGGTAATGCTTTCGTTGATGGCGATTTTATACAGCCAGGTGGACAGCTTCGCCTCGCCTCGGAAGCAGTCGATGTTCATCCACGCCTTCATAAAAGTGTTTTGCAGGATATCGTCCGCGTCGTCGTGGTTAAGCACCATCTTTCGTATCTGCCAATACAGCTTCTCCCCGTAAAGATTCACGACGCGGGCAAAAGCATCCCTCTGCGTCGCCGGATCTCGCAGCTTATCGACTATCTCATCCTC
>CAVIFD010000210.1:0-2700 GCA_963641545.1 bacterium
CCTCGGTAGGGTTCGCCGCCAAGAAATCACTTCTTAAACTCAAAGATATGATCAAGAACAAGAGACAAAATACCCCCCCAGGCTGATTGGGACAATAGAGACCGGCGGTGAGGTGGAACAACTAATGGCAGCGTAGCGATGAAGAAAGTAATCATAATCGGCGATGCCACACACAACACGCTGTCGGCAGTGAGGAGCTTCGGGGAAGCAGGGATAGAGAGGGTGCTGATACTTGTTGCAAGGGAAGACCCTCTGTTTGTGCATAAGAGCAAATACCTGCGGGGTGACAGTCTGCGCCGCGTGAAGACGCTCGACGACTGCGAAGCGGTGCTCAAGGAGTTAGCCGCGACAGCTCACGGAGCCACACTGATGACCACGTTCGACGCCGGAGCTGAATGGGTGGACCGTAGGGAGCCGCAGCTTTCGACGCTGTTTCGCACACCGTGCCGAGGGCGGCAGATCGGGGAGCTGTTCCATAAAGACGCACAGTGCCGGCTGGCAAAGGAATGCGGGCTGACCGTTCCGCTGACAATGACGTACAGCCGCGAGGAAGAGATACCGGCAGACCTCCCCTATCCCATCATCACCAAGCCGATGATAAGCAGCGAAGGCGAGAAAAGCGACATCCACATCTGCCACAACCGAGAAGAGATGGAAACCGCATTGAAAGAAGAAAGCCGCTGCCACAACTTCGTGATACAGGAGTTTGTGGACAAAGAATATGAATTGGACTGTACCGGCGTAAGGACAGACAATGAAGTGGTGATGGGAGCCATACGCAAATATCGTCATTGGCCTCCACTGACAGGAGCCGGAGCTTTTGCCCGTTTCGACCGAGTGGAAAAATATGATATTGACGTGGAGGGTGTAGAACGTTTTTTGGAAAAGGCGGGTTACTACGGTCCGTTCAGCGTGGAGTTTCTGCACACCAAGGAGGGCAGGAACTACTTCATGGAGGTAAACTTCCGCAACGAAGGACTTGCCTATACTGCCACTGCCGCAGGCATCAATATGCACGCCCTGTATGTACAGCCTGAAAAGAAAGCAGATTGGTCGAAGTTCCATCCTTTATATATGATGAACTACAGCGTAGACCTGCTCTATGTCAAGGAAGGCAGGCTGTCGCGGTGGCAATGGATTAAGGACTTCCTCCGCACCCGCTGCTTCATCAACGTCTGCCTCTCCGACCTCGGTCCCATGTTAGCGTACTATAGACGAAAACTGTTGGGGAGGTGAGAATACGAAACGTATAAAATATACGTAAAAGGAGATGAGCTTTGGCAGACGGATTGGAAATATTCCTCAACTTTGCCGAAAGCAACAAGAACATGACAAGAAAATTTCATCCCATAGGTATACAGACATTCGAAAACCTCACCATTGAAAAGCCGGAGAAGGAGCAGAAGATAGAATAATTAGAAGAAGTGTTACTACATACATCAATATAAGGATATGCCTAAGATAAGGATTAAAAACATTGGACCTATTGTGGATACGGGAGATATTGAATTGTCTGCCGTGATGCTTATTGTGGGTAAACAGTCTTCCGGTAAGAGTACTTTCATGAAAATTCTGTGCTTCTGTCGATGGATAGAGAAGAAAATCATGCTTGATGGTGAAAACTTACTGACGAAATATACGCATTACACTCGTTTTCTGAAGGAATTGAAGAAGTTTCATCGCTTGGATGATGCCTTCTTTTCCAATGACTCTTATATATGCTATGCCGGCGATTGCTTGTCCATCGAAATGAACGGGGTGAAGAAGAATGCAGAAATCAGGAGGTATGCGAATTTCAAAAACGAGCGTTACAATACGAAGATATGCTTTGTCCCATCGGAGCGTAATTTGGTTTCCGCAATCCAAAACATAGACAAGGTGTACCGCTCGGCTGACTATGATACTATCTTTAATTATCTGTTGGAGTATCAGGAGGCAAAGAAAAACTATGATGAGAAACATCCTTTGGGCATTCCTTTCGATGACAATATGCACTATTATTATGATAAGGATTCTGACTCGGATAGAATAGTCTTGGAAAATGTGGGGCGTACCATTTCTCCCATTTATGCTTCCAGCGGCATTCAGTCGGCTCTGCCTTTGACGATATTGGTCAATTATATAACCGGTCAAGTGGGGAAAATCCCAAAGTCGAGCCTTACCGACTTAACCAGCCTTGTGGCAAAGCTCATGCTTGATGAGGACAAGAAAGACATTAGTGCAGATGATGTAAAGACTGTCTCCAAAATGTACAAGTATAAGTTCTCGCAACTCTATATAGAAGAATTGGAGGAGAACTTGTTCCCAAAGTCGCAGTTTGCCATGGTCAAGAACATCGTGGGTTGTATCAAAAGGGCTTACGAGGCATCTCAAGAGAAGAGCTATGTTGTTTTGACGACGCATAGTCCTTATGTGCTGACTTCGCTCAATGTCTTGATGAAGGTTGCCTTGGCAAAGGAAAAAGGCTTGGAATCCGGAATTGGTGAATTAGCGAAATATGCCATCCCTTTAGATTGGTACTCAGCCTACCGTATGACAGATAATGGTGGGATGGAGAGCATCGTGGATGAGGATTATCATTTCATTAATGGTGATTATCTGGACTCTCTTTCCGATGAGATTTCTGCGATTTCTGCCGAACTTGATGAAAAACTTTATGCTTATGAAGGTTGATTTCCTTAGTGGCTATCAGGCTGAGAG
>CAVIFD010000210.1:2710-3811 GCA_963641545.1 bacterium
GCTTGAAGGAACGTTCTATTGTTTATTTGCTGAATTTTGTTCCGGCAATGGACTGTGCAGCTTATCAAGTTGATGATTATATTATCAGAGGAGCGGACAAGGACAAGTGCGACAAACTTATCGTTGCTGCAAATGGTGACAGCGAAATGGTCTCTGTCTTTGTGGAACTCAAGGGGATTGATGTAGCTCATGCAGTTAAACAATTGGAGGCAACTTTGAGCTATCCATTGTTTGCCCAAAACAGAACCAAATGGACAAAGGCAAGGGTTGTGGCGAATAAAATTCCTGCCAACACAGGTAGGTCGGTAGTCGAACGTGCTAAGGTTGACTTCCGAAAGAAATATAATTGTGAACTTCTATGCCTGAAATCGGGGAATCCTGATATTTTACGACAAGACAAACTTAATAAGTAGGTTGCTTTCCCTGCGGTCACATGCGCTATGCTGAAGGACGACGTGAACACGCCGGAGTGGAAGATAGAATAGCAAATGAAAGTACTTATATGTATTCCTTGCCTGTTGACGGGCGGGACGGAGATACAGACGCTCAGCCTTGTTCGCGCTTTGGTGAAGGGCGGACACGAGGTGACGACGGTGTGTTACTTCGAACACGCCGACGACATGAAGAAACGATTTGAAAACGCCGGCAGTGCAGTCGCGTTGCTTTGCGCGGACGGCACCAGACCGAAGGGAGTGGTGCAGACGGTATGGACGTTGTTCGTCGGGCTGCGGCGGGTGGTAAGACGGTGGAAGCCCGACGTTGCCCACGTGCAGTACATGGCGCCCGGTGCCCTCCCCATCATCCTGCTGCGTTTGTTGGGTGTCGGGAAGGTGATTGCCACTGCCCATACCGCTGCCGACATCTACAGTCCCGGTGGGCTGAAGCTGCTGAGGTTCCTGCAACGGCATGTGCTCACGGCGTTCACCTGCATCACGGAGAGGGCAGAGCGGAGCTTCTTCGGCACTTCGTCGCTATTCAGCCCCGAGACGCACCTTGCCAAGAGAGGCAATCATTTCACGATATACAACAATCTGTCGGACTGTATCAGTCCTGCCGTTCATCCGAGGCAATCCGAAGAGCCGTTCACCATCGGTGTTGTCA
>CAVIFD010000211.1:0-1392 GCA_963641545.1 bacterium
ACACCGAAGACATTCATGAGTTCTAATATGCATTCATCAGACCGAGAGAAGAGGAGTTTCTTCAAGGGAAAGCCTTTTATGCTGCTTTTGGGAGGAATATGTGGTGCCGGGATAATGGTCCTGGCTTATAATGCGTCTGTTTATTTTTCTTCAGACGAGTCGTGTATGATGTGCCACGTGCATCCGCATGTGGAAGGTACTTGGCAATTATCAAAGCACGTGAATAACCGTAGCGGGGTGAAAGTTCATTGCGTAGATTGTCACCTTCCGCCCAAACACGATACGTGGAATCATTATACGGCGAAGTTGAAGTTGGGGTTGACGGATGCTTGGTCTTTTATGACGAAGGACAGTGCCGATTTCGATTGGAACGCGAAGTCGGAATTGGAGCATGCCGTTAAGTATATCCCGAACGAATCGTGTAAGGAGTGTCACCAAAATTTGTTCCCGGAAGGGATCGCGAACGATGGTATCACTGCTCACCTTTATTACGACGAGAACGAGAAGAAGTTGGATTTGCAGTGCATTAGTTGTCACTTGGACGCAGGACACTACAATCCTAACTATAACCATTCGAAGCTGGCGGGTATTCCGGGAATGGAGAAAACGGCAGCTGTCGATACCGCTTTGTATTTCAAAGAGCCGACGAAGGTGACAAGCTTTACGGACTATGTGGAGCAGATACCGGGGACTCCGGTTTCGTTCAAGATGATTGCCATACCGGGTGGTTCGTTTAAGATGGGTAGTACGGAGAAAGAGCCTTTCCACAAACCGGATGAATCTCCTGTCCGCACCGTGACGATCAGTCCGTTCTTTATGGCAGAAGTGGAGGTTACCTGGGATCAGTATTGGTCGTTCTATGGCAATACGATGAGTGAAGGGCGCACTCCTCCCGAAACGGTGTATGCAAACAACAGCAATCCGAATGTGGATGCCATCTCCGGACCGACTCCTCCGTTCGGATTCCCTGATCAAGGATGGGGTGGCGGCGACCGTCCGGCAATCACGATGACACATTATGCAGCTGAGACATTCTGCCAGTGGCTGTCGAAGAAGACCGGCAAGAAATATCGTCTGCCGACCGAAGCCGAATGGGAATATGCTGCTCGCGGCGGTACGGAGATGCCATACTTCTTCAAAGGCAACCCGAAAGATTTCTCGGATCGGAGTTTCTGGCGTAAGTTCTTCGATGCAAAGACTGACAGTATCAGTTCGTATGTTATCTATAGCAAGAACAGCAAAAACAAGACTCAGGAGCCCGGGATGGTAAAAGCAAACCCGTTTGGACTGAAGAATATGTTGGGTAATGTGCTTGAATATTGTGCCGACAAATACGATCCTGAAGCATACAGCAAGGGTGGAGAAGCGGTGACCGACCCGTTGGTAACCGAA
>CAVIFD010000211.1:1402-2952 GCA_963641545.1 bacterium
TCGCGGAGGTAACTATACATCCGATGCGGCGGATCTGCGTTCGGCAGCTCGCGACTACACCAAGCATGATGCGTGGTTGAAGACCGACCCGCAGCAACCGAAAAGTATTTGGTGGTATTCGGACATCCGTGGAATTGGATTCCGCGTGGTCTGCGAGCCGGATGCAACAATGAAGTAGACAGTATTAATTCTTTTATAATTTGGCATATCATGAAAAAGGAAAAAGGGATCAGTAGAAGATCGTTTTTGAAGAGTTCTGCTATGGCAGGTGCACTGGGCGCAATCGGAACAGGTAGTGCCGCGAGTGTTGTTTTAACATCATGTGGTGGTGGAGAAAAAGCCGGTGCTTTGAAGCCGCTGAAGGAGCCGGGTACGTATTATATTCCTGAGTTACCTGACTTGGCAACGGACGGAAAAGAGCTGAAGGCCGGTATCATCGGTTGCGGCGGACGTGGTTCGGGGGCTACTTTCAACTTCTTGAATGCTGCGAATGGCGTGACTATCGCTGCATTGGGCGACACATTCAAGGAGAAAGTTGACGAATTGGCTGAAAAACTGAAAAAGGAAAAGAACATTGACGTTCCGGAAGACAAACGTTTTGTTGGTTTGGATGCCTACAAGCAGGTGATCGACAGTGGTGTGGATGTTGTAATCATTGCAACTCCTCCCGTATTCCGTCCGGTACACTTCCAGTATGCAACAGAGAAGGGTAAACATTCGTTCCTTGAGAAACCTATCTGCGTGGATCCTGCAGGTTACCGTATAATAATGGCAACGGCTAAACAGGCTGAGGCTAAGAACCTTCGCGTGGTAACAGGTACGCAGCGTCACCATCAGCGTTCTTACGTGGAATCTTACAAGAAGATCATGGAAGGCATGATTGGTGAGATCACGGGTGGTGTGGTTTATTGGAATCAGAGCATGTTGTGGTTCCGCGAGCGTCAGAAAGAATGGAGCGATTGCGAGTATATGATCAAAGACTGGGTAAACTGGAAATGGCTCTCCGGTGACCATATCGTAGAACAGCACGTTCATAACATCGACGTGTTTACTTGGTTCAGCGGTTTGAAACCTGTGAAGGCTGTCGGTTTCGGTTCTCGTCAGCGTCGTATTACCGGTGACCAGTACGATAACTTCAGTATTGATTTCACAATGGAGAACGGTATCCACCTGCACAGTATGTGTCGGCAGATCGATGGTTGTGCATCTAATGTGAGCGAATTTATTCAAGGTACGAAGGGCTCTTGGAATAGCGCAACGATGGAAATCAAAGATCTTGCAGGCAACGTGGTATGGAAGTATGACAGTGAGGCTGAAAAGACGAACTTCAAGCAGACCGACCCGTATACATTGGAGCATGTAAACTGGATCAACAGTATCCGTGGCAACAAGCCGTTGCAGCAGGCTACCGAGACTGCCGTAGCTAACATGGCTGCCATCATGGGACGTGAATCTGCATACACGGGTGCAGAAACGACATGGGATGCCATGACTGCTTCGCCTATAGATTATACTCCGAAAGACTTGAACTTGGGCAAGATGGATATGAG
>CAVIFD010000211.1:2962-3808 GCA_963641545.1 bacterium
TTCATTTACTGTTCCTGTTCCGGGTAAACCTCTTGACGAAAAAAAGTAAAGTTATGACACTGAATAGGAGAAACTTCTTAAAGACAACATTGTCAGGTGCCGCAGCAGCAGCTGTCGGCACCGGCACGTTGGCTTCTTGCGCCGGCAAGGCATCTACGGATAAGCCTTGTTGTGCAGAGAAAGAGCCGTGTTGCAAGAAAAACAATGCAAAGCTGAACATCTCTTTTCAGGAAGGCGTTGTGCCGGGTGAGAACCTGAAACAAAAGCTGGATCTTATGGAGAAGCTGGGTGTTGTCGGTCTCGAACCGGGCGGGCATGGATTGAAAGACAGAGTAAAGGAACTCAAAGAGGCATTAAGCGGTCGTAACATCAAGATCAGTGCTATCTGTGCAGGCTTTGACGGGTTTATCCTTTCCACCGATCCTGCCATCCGTAAGAAATGTATGGATTCGATGAAAGAGATCATTACGGCAGCCGGTGAATTGGGATCGACAGGTGTGATTATCGTTCCGGCATTCAACCATCAGGTTCCCGCGCTTCCTCATAATCAGGAGACCCGCGATTTCTTGTGCGAACAGTTTACCGAGATGGGTAACCACGCTGCACAGTGCGGAACGACGGTGATCTTTGAGCCGCTGAACCGTAAGGAATGTTTCTATATGCGTCAGGTGGCTGATGCCGCTTCCGTATGCCGCGACATCAACAATCCCGGTGTGCGTTGTATGGGCGACTTTTGGCACATGACATGGGAAGAGACTTCCGACATGGGAGCGTTCATCTCTGCCGGCGAATACCTGCAGCACGTTCACGTGGCAAGCCGCAAACGTCGTAGCATGCCGGGTGAAG
>CAVIFD010000212.1:0-690 GCA_963641545.1 bacterium
CTGCCGAGAGGGGCGGCTCGTTGATCACTGCCGACATAGCTTTCTCATACGGACGCGACGTGTATGCCTTCCCGGGCAGGACGAGCGACTACCGTTCCAAGGGCTGCAACAACCTCATCCGCCGGAACAAGGCAGGGCTGATAACGTCGGCAGCCGACCTCGTCTCCGCCCTTTGCTGGGATGTCAAAGAGAAAGCGGCGCATACCCCCGTGCAGAAGGAGCTGATGTTCGAGGGCGACGAGCAGACTGTGGCAGTGATGGCTGCCCTGCACAAAGGCGGCGAGATGCATATCGACAACCTTGCCATCGCGCTCGACATCTCGGTGCGCGAGCTCTCCAACCTGCTTTTCCAATTGGAGATGAACGGGCAGATCAAGGCATTGCCCGGGAACATCTACCGCCTCACCTGAGGGCGCAGGTTCTCAAAAAAGTATTCGGCATGTGAAGTGTATGTGATTAAAAGCATTACTTTTGCGCCCCGTAATCGGTTGAAAACGAAAAAAGAATGGATAAAGTAAGTTACGCACTCGGTCTGAGCATAGGGAACAATTTCCTCGGCTCGGGCATCAACGACCTCAAGGTGGAAGACTTCATGAAGGGATTGCAAGATGTCCTTGGCGACAAGACTCCGGACATCAGCTACGACGAGGCAAAGCAGGTGATCAACGAATACTTCACGAAGCTGCAGAA
>CAVIFD010000212.1:756-3783 GCA_963641545.1 bacterium
GAAACTCGAGAACAACAAGAAAGCCGGCGAGGAGTTTCTCAACATAAACAAAGGAAAGGCAGGCGTGGTCACGCTGCCGAGCGGATTGCAGTATCAGGTGCTTAAGAAGGGCGACGGCGCGAAGCCGACAGCTTCGGACAAGGTGAAATGTCATTATCACGGGACGCTTATCAACGGGACGGTGTTCGACAGCTCCGTGCAGCGCGGCGAGCCGGCTGTGTTCGGTGTGTCGCAGGTGATCCCCGGGTGGGTCGAGGCGTTGCAGATGATGCCGGTAGGCTCGAAGTGGAGACTTTTCATCCCCTCGAACTTAGCTTACGGCGAGCACGGTGCCGGCAGTGCCATAGAGCCGAACAGCGCACTTGTGTTTGATGTGGAATTGTTGGACATAGTAAAATAACATATAGAAGAAAGATGAAGAAGATTAATGTATTTGTGGCTACGGCTATCGTAGCAATGGGCATTAGTGCCACATCGTGCGACTCGAAGAGAAGCGCAAGTCTGAAGACCGCTGTGGACAGCGCAAGCTATGCCATCGGTATTGCAAACGGAAGTATGTTCGGACAGAACCTTGAAGGCATGCCAGGCGGTCCGGTTAACGTGAACGATCTGATGGCAGGTTTCGAAGCTGCGATGAAGAAAGACTCGGCTGCGATGAAGATGACGATGGAAGAGGCTCAGACATATCTGAACACTTATTTCGTGGAGGCTCAGGCACGCGAAGCTCGTGAGACGAAGGAAGAAGGCGAAAAGTTCCTTGCCGAGAACAAGACGAAAGAAGGCGTTATCACCACAGAGAGCGGATTGCAATATAAGGTAGAGACGGAAGGCACGGGTGCAAAGCCGACGGCGGACGACAAAGTGAAGGTGCACTACACCGGTACGCTGCTCGACGGCACCAAGTTCGACAGCTCTGTTGACCGCGGCGAGCCGGCTGTGTTTGGCGTTAAGAATGTCATCGCCGGCTGGACGGAGGTGCTGCAGATTATGCCTGTCGGCTCCAAATATATCGTATGGATCCCGTCGGACCTGGCATACGGCGAACGTGGCACGCGCGGCATCAAGGGCAACAGCGTCTTGAAGTTTGAAGTGGAGCTTCTCGACATTGTGAAAGACGACAAGAAATAATAATACCGTTTGTTGAATAACGAAGGCGGGTGAACCGGGCAGAAGCGCACGGTTTGCCCGCTTTTTTCATCCGTTTGTCACATTTTTCTTGCATAATGACAGCCGATTGAAAATAAGTACATACTTTTGGTATGCAAAAAGCGAAAGAACGTAATAAATAGACAGAAATATGGAGAAGATTGACAAGCTGGATCGGCAGATACTGAACATCATTTCGAGGAATGCACGGATACCCTTCAAAGACGTTGCCGAAGAGTGTGGCGTGTCGCGCGCAGCCATTCATCAGAGGGTGCAGCGGATGATTGATTTGGACGTGATTGTCGGCTCGGGCTATCATATCAATCCGAAGACTCTCGGCTACAACACCTGCACGTATATCGGCGTGAAGCTCGAGCGCGGCTCGATGTATAAAGACGTGGTGCCCGAGTTCGAGAAGATACCCGAAGTGGTGGAATGTCATTTCACCACCGGTCCGTACACCATGCTCATCAAGCTCTATGCACGCGACAACGAGCACCTGATGGAGCTTCTCAACAACAAGATCCAGGAGATCCCGGGAGTGACGGCAACGGAGACGCTCATCTCTCTTTGCCAAAGCGTGAAGCGCGAAATCCCCATCTGCGACACGGAAGAAGAAGAAGAATAACCCCACGTTCTACAAGGCAAACCCCAACCCTTCGAGGAGGGCGCGTTCCTCGGTGCTCGCATGCTTTACGGTGTAGGCGGCAAACTCGCGGGGATGAGGATAACTGCCGCGCACCTTTTCAAACCCTTCGGGCATTTCCCTCAGCATACCGTCGGTCTTCTCAAGAGGGATGCTCCGCGAGACGGCATATTCCACGCGATGATCCGCAGCTTCGTCAAGGTCTATGACGGGGCAAGCCGGAGCAGGAGGCACAACCTCACCTATCCTTTCCATCCTTACACCGAAAAACTGCTCTATGTTTTGCAGGCAGGCACGTGTGGCGTTTGCCTTGCCGTCGGCAGAGAAGCCCGCGATATGGGGCGTTGCAATATCCGCAAGGCGCAGCAGCTCATGGTCTATCGTCGGCTCGTTCTCCCAACAGTCTATCACAGCAGCACCAAGTTTCCCCTGTTTCAGGGCAGAGACGAGTGCCGGCGTGTCGTGCACTGCCCCGCGCGAGGCATTCACGAACCAGGGCTTTCGCCGCGCCATGCCGAAGAAGTGCGCGTCGGCAAGATGATACGTCGGGTGAGATCCGCCCTTTGTCAGCGGCGTATGGAAAGAGATGATATCCGCCTCTTCGGCAACAGTACGAAGAGAGACGAACCCTGCCGAGCCTTCCGCTTCCGCACGCGGAGGGTCGTTCCTCAGAACGTGCATGCCGTATGCCGTACAGAGCTTCTCAAGAGCCTGCCCCACGTGCCCTGCGCCGACGATCCCGATGGTCTTCCCCGGCAAGGGTTCGCCTTTTCGGAGAGAGATGGAGATGAGAGACGAGAGGACATACTGCGCAACCGACACGGCGTTGCATCCCGGGGCATTCTTCCACGTGATGCCTGCCTCGGCACAGTAGGCGGTGTCGATATGGTCGAAGCCGATTGTCGCAGTGGTGATCAGCCTCACGCGGCTACCCTCCAAGAGAGCGCGGGTGCATTTGTCGATGCTCCGCACAATGAGCACGTCGGCATCACGGATGCTCCGTGGAGAAAAATCACTTGATGCGAGGTATTCCACCTCCGCAACCGGTTCGGCTATGCCTCTAAGGAAAGGAATCGTATTGTCTGCAACTATCTTCATGCTGTCTGCGCGTGTCTTTTCTTTCGCTCGGGCAAAATTATACAAAATCCGCCATGCAAATCTCATCGCCGGACGGCGGGGGGATGAAAGAAACGACTTGCAATTTCATCGGGAGACGGCACGCGATGAAATAATCG
>CAVIFD010000213.1:0-3764 GCA_963641545.1 bacterium
GGCGAAGGTCTGCTTCCGCTATCTCGAATCCGTCGTTGCTGTTCACCATTATCTCCAAACGCTTGCGGGTATCACCACTCAGCTTGTAGGAAGAGACGAGGATACAATAAGACTGCTCCGCGCCGCGCCCCACCCTGCCGCGCAGCTGGTGGAGCTGCGACAGACCGAAACGCTCGGCACTTTCGATCACCATCACCGACGCGTTAGGCACATTCACACCCACCTCAATGACTGTCGTCGCCATCAGTATCTGCGCTTCTCCTGTGACGAACTTCTGCATCTCTGCCTCCTTGTCCGCAGCTTTCATCTTTCCGTGCACCATGCAGACCTTATATTCGGGAAATACCTGCTTAAAGGTCTCGAACCCTTCCTCCAGATTTTTATAATCCAGCTTCTCGCTCCCTTCAATCAGGGGGTACACCACATACACCTGCCGCCCGAGGCGGATCTCTTTCCTCAGAAACTCGTAGAGCTGAGCTTTATTGCTGTCGTAACGGTGAAGGGTCAGAACGGGTTTGCGGCCCGGGGGAAGCTCGTCGATGACCGACACATCCAAATCGCCATACAGTGTCATGGCAAGCGTGCGGGGAATAGGTGTTGCCGTCATCACCAGCACATGAGGCACCACGGTATTCTTCTTCCACAGACGCGAACGCTGCGCCACGCCGAAACGGTGTTGCTCGTCGATGATAGCCAGCCCAAGCGACGAGAACACAACCGTATCTTCAATCAGCGCATGAGTGCCTATGAGAATCTGCACCTCGCCGTCGGCAATCGCAGGCAGCAAGACGCTACGTTCCTTCTTCTTCGTCGACCCCGTCAGCAGGGCTACACGGACGTTCATATCCTTGAGCAGCGACTTTATGGTGGCATAGTGCTGCGTTGCGAGAATCTCCGTCGGAGCCATGATACATGCCTGATGGTTATTGTCGACAGCCAACAGCATGGCAAGCAGTGCCACCAGTGTCTTCCCGCTACCCACGTCGCCTTGCAGCAGGCGGTTCATCTGCCGCCCGCTTCCCATATCGGCGCGAATCTCACGGACAACCCGCTTCTGTGCGCCGGTAAGCTCGAACGGGAGATATTCCTTATAGAAAGTGTTGAAACATTCGCCGACAGTAGGAAACACGATGCCCCTCAGCTTGCGTCTTCGCTCTCCGGCAGTGCGAAGGGTGTTCAGCTGAATGAAGAAAAGCTCGTCGAACTTCAGCCGCAGGCGGGCAAGCCGCAGCTTCTCTGCCGACTCGGGGAAATGGACATTGCGTATTGCATCTTTCAGGGGCATCATCCTGATGCGCGACAAGACCTCCGCCGGCAGCGTCTCAGGCAGATCCCAGTTCAGCGAACCGAGCAGCGTGTATTGCAGATTTTGTATCGCCCTCGAATTGAGGAACGACTTTTTCATCTTCTCCGTAGTGTTATAGAAGGGCATCAGCCCTGCGGCAACCTGGTCTGCCTTGTCGACAGGGTCGATGTCGGGATGAGGAATGTTGCAGGTATGCCCGAACTCCGCCGGCTTACCGAAAACGATATACTCCGTCTCCAACTTATACTTGCCGGTCACGTACCCCAGCCCTTTGAACCAGACAAGATCTATTGTCCCCGTTCCGTCCGAGAACTTGGCAACCAAACGCCTCGACCTCCCCTCGCCCATCGTCTCGAAACACATGATGCGCCCTTTCAACTGGATATAAGGCATGCTCCCGACGATTTCGGAAATCTTGTAGAAGCGGCTGCGGTCGACGTATTTGTACGGGAAATAATACAGCAGATCCTCATACGAAGACAGTCCGGCTTCTTTGCGTAGCACTTCCGCCTTCTTCGGACCTACGCCCGGCAGATACATAAGCGATCGTTGATTGAGGTCAAGCATCTGTTTCCGATTGTTTTCGGCGGGCAAAAGTAATGATAAAACTTTTGTTGAAACCTTCAATCAGTCTGCATGAGACAAATCATACATTATTCCATCTCCCACAGTACGCTGATACTTCACATATTGTGGACTCAGCAGGTCGCACTCGGGACGATAATACTCTGTTTTCAAGTTGGCTAAATGAAACAGCACCTGACATATTTCGTCAGTACGAAATGGCTTATGTAAAGACTGCTTGATGTTGTCCACCACACGGGGGTTACGTTCCATGTACTTGTCGGAACACCATATCATAAAGGGCACGTCATACTGGCAGTGGATACCCTCGGGCTGCGTCTCGGGATCGAACTTCACGCGACCGAAGGAGTCGCGGTAATCGTAGCACTCATCACCGTGGTCGGAGAAATAGAGCAGTACGGTGTTTTCATTCCTATACAGGTCTATTATTTGTTTTAATACATGGTCGTTGTAGAGCGTGGCATTGTCATACTCCGCTATCATTTGCCGCTTGTCATCATTTAGCCAGGAAGTCTTCCGCTTGATATCTTCGGTTCTGAACCGGTCGAATGGTTTCTGATGGGGATAACGTTCGCTGGTCGTCACATGCTGCCCATAAAGATGGAACATAATCAACTGACGGGTATTCTGACGTTTGGTATTTCGTTGAAAATCCTCTATAAGTAAACCGTCATATTGATAGACTCTTTCGTTCAATTGAGTGTACGTAGCCTTGCTCAACTCATCATTGTATATGAATGCTTCAAGTGATATGCCAAAAAAAACAGGCATTTCGTCCCATTTCTCGTTATCCCAAAAGAATACATCATACCCTGCCTTCTTGAACAGTGTGGGGAAATAGGGCTTGTCCGACCATTTCTCGTTGTAGCGCATGCTGTTGCAGCAAAGGGTATTCTTCATCACCAACGACGTCCCGTTGAAGGGAGTTACCACATCCTCAAACACGAAGAGGTTGCCCTTCTTGCGTTCCTCATCGAGATGGGGTGTGGTGGGCAGCGTATAGCCATAGAGGTGGGCATGCCACTTGTTGTACGATTCTCCTATCACATATATGACGTTGAGGGAGTCTGTGTCGAATTCCTGTTGGGGTACATCGGCATCAATGGATGTAGCCACAGCTTGCTTGATATACAGGTTGACATGATGGATGGAAAAAAGACTCATGTATAATGCGGATAATGAATCATATGCCTCGGGACTACCCCCCTAATTTATTCATATTGTCGGCATTCTTCACGTCAAGCGCGCCGATATAAGTCTTAAACTGCACCAGTCCAACACAGACGAGCACGCATAGCACTCCGTTCATTGCACGCTGCCATGTGTGTTGTCTCCACCACATTGCAATCCAAACTCTGCGTTTCTCTAAGAAGACGATAGCTGTCACGTAAGTTATGAGGCTTAACAATGCAGTGATTCCGCCCGGGGTAAAGAGGAAGGAGGAGAGGAACTCCGACGATTCCTTGGCGTTGGTCTCCGCCAAAAGGATGATGATGTCGGGTTGTAAGGTTTTACCGAACACCCTCAGCAAAAAAACACACACCACCAATAGGATTGATGCCAGGACATAGTTGCTTATCTTGACTACCTTACTGCGGCTGTAATATACCAACAGTGTGATTAGATAAGTTACGGCTATAGCCCGTGGAAGGTTACCGGAAAGAAATTCCCACGCCTTGTCTGTCTGCCCCCATATCATATACCTAAGGAAGAGCCTCAGCGTCTGAATGGATATGGACAGCAGGAAAAGGGTAAAGAACGGAAGTTCAGACACCACAGGAGCCACCCAGGATTCGATAACTCGAAAAATCTTTTTACACATAATCTGTCTTGTTGATATGGATAAATCACAGTGTTTTTTTTAGGATGCCAC
>CAVIFD010000214.1:0-3748 GCA_963641545.1 bacterium
GGTAGAAGACAAAGGTGAAGAGAAGATGACTGAGTCAACTGAAACTGCGAAAACGACAGACGAGCAGAAAGCCGAAGTTGATAAATCTTCGGAGACAGAGGTTTCCGGAGAAAGTGAGCCAAAAAGAGTTGTATTCAGACATCAGGATACGAAATCCCTTCTTGACGAGCTTTTCCCGCTCGAACCGGCATCTGCCAAGCACGAGAAAGTTGCCCAGAAGAACACCGAGCAGCTGAACGGTCAGCCGCAGAAACAAAAGCAGAACGCTCCTCGTCAGAACAACAACAAACAGAACGGCAGAAACAATCAAGGAAATCGAAATGGCGGGAGCCCCGACGCGCCGCAGGAGAAGCCGTACGATTTTGACGGCATACTCAACGGCGTGGGTGTGTTGGAGATCATGCCTGACGGTTACGGATTCTTGCGTTCATCGGACTATAACTATTTGACTTCTCCGGACGACATTTACGTGTCGCAGTCGCAAATCAAACTCTTCGGATTAAAAACGGGAGATATTGTGGAAGGTCCCATTCGTCCGCCAAAGGAGGGAGAGAAATATTTCCCGATGATAAGAGTTGAGAAAATCAATGGCAGATCCCCTGAAGATGTGCGCGACCGTGTTCCGTTCGATCATTTGACACCGCTTTTCCCCGATGAGAAGTTTATGCTGACCGGTCGCAGATCGCCGAAAGTATTCGACAACATAGCGGTACGCGTGGTAGATTTGTTCTCGCCGATAGGCAAAGGGCAGCGTGGTCTGATTGTGGCACAGCCCAAGACCGGTAAAACGATGTTGCTGAAGGATATTGCCAATGCTATTGCCACAAATCATCCGGAGGTATATATGATAGTCCTTCTGATTGATGAACGTCCGGAGGAAGTGACGGATATGGCTCGCAGCGTGAATGCGGAAGTGATTGCTTCCACATTCGACGAACCGGCGGAACGCCACGTGAAGATTGCCGAGATAGTGTTGAACAAGGCAAAACGTATGGTGGAATGTGGTCATGATGTGGTTATCCTTTTGGACTCCATCACCCGTTTGGCTCGTGCTTACAACACGGTTCAGCCTGCTTCGGGTAAGGTTCTTTCCGGAGGTGTGGATGCCAACGCACTGCAAAAGCCGAAGCGCTTCTTCGGTGCAGCCCGTAACATCGAGAATGGTGGCAGCCTGACGATATTGGCAACGGCACTGACAGAGACGGGATCGAAGATGGATGATGTGATTTTTGAGGAATTCAAGGGCACAGGTAATATGGAGTTGCAGTTGGATCGTAAGCTGTCGAACAAGCGAATTTATCCTGCTGTTGACATCATGGCTTCAAGCACTCGCCGCGACGATCTGTTGCAGGACGAAAACACATTGAACCGTATGTGGATACTCCGCAAATACCTGTCGGACATGAACTCGATCGAAGCAATGGAGTTCGTAAAGAAGCAGATGGAGCTGACGCAGGACAACGCAGAGTTCCTTGCATCCATGAACGGATAATCCATGGCAAAGGCAGATAGGGGAAGGGGCTTAACCGGATGAAAAGAATTCTCTTTTTTCTGACGTTTATATTGCTACCATTGATGATGTCGGCACAGATCAACACAAATCGCGTGCTTGCCATCGGGCGTAATGCGTTATACTTCGAGGACTATGTGCTGTCCATACAGTACTTCAATCAGGTAATCAAAGCAAAGCCGTGGATTGCAGAGCCGTATTTCTATCGTGCCGTAGCAAAGATAAATCTCGACGACTATAAGGGTGCCGAGGAAGATTGCTCCTTGTGCCTCGAGCGGAATCCTTTCCTGGTGCAGGCATACTATGCCCGAGGCATTGCCCGCCAAAGTCAGGAGAAGTACGCCGAAGCGATTGCCGATTACGACAAGGGTTTGGAGTTCAAGCCCGAAGACCGACAGATGCTGGTCAACAAAGCGGTGGCATATATCCAAGAGAAAGACTACGACGGGGCAGAAAAGACGTTCGACGTGTTGATGCGGGCACACCCGAAGTATTCGATAAACTATCTGACACGCGGAGCGATGTACAGCGAAAAGGGAGATACGGCGAAAGCTCTTGCCGACTATGACAAGGCGATTGAGATAGACCCGTACTACGCTCCGTCGTATGGCAACCGCGCCATACTGCTTTATCAGACCAACAATCCGGACGGTGCACTTGCCGACCTGAACGAAGCCATCCATTTAGACACGCGTGAAAGCGGCTATTACATAAACCGAGGGTTGGTGCGTTATCAGAAAAACGATCTTCGCGGGGCAATGAGCGACTACGACCAGGTGATAAGTATGGATAAAGACAACCTGATTGCCCGTTTCAACCGAGGGTTGCTACGTTATCAAGTGGGCGACAACAACCGTGCAATCGAGGATTTCGATGTGGTTCTTCAGATAGAGCCGGACAATTACATGGCTTATTACAACCGTGCTCTTCTGCGTTTTGAGACGGGCGACTATCAAGGGTCTGTAAGCGATTTTGATGTTGTTCTGAACCAATATCCGAACTTCACCCCGGGTTATTACAGCCGTTCGGAAGCCAAACGTAAGATGAACGACTTGGCTGGTGCCGACCGTGATTACTGGACTGCCGTTAATCAGGAGAAAAACACCGATAAGAAAACATCTTCCACACAGACCGCCGGCACACAGACCGCCGATGCGACGAATGAAAACACGCGTGAGAAATCAGACAAAAACATCAGCAAGTTCAACCGCCTGGTGGTGTACGACAAAGAAGAAGAACGCAGAAACAAGTACCAAAGCGATGTCCGTGGACGCGTGCAAGACAGGAACGTTCGTGTAGATCTTGAGCCTCAGTTCGTGTTGACTTATTACGAGAAGATAGACCCCGTCAAGAAACTTGTCTACTACGACAAGATGATTGAGGAATACAACTCCCGCATGGTCCTTTCGCGCAAACTGCGCATCACCAACGAAGAGGCAGCTCTTACGGAAGATCAGGTTGCAGTGCATTTTGCTTCAATCAACGAGTTCTCGTCGAAGATAGAAGCCCAACCGAACAACGCCGACGCATGGTTCGGACGTGCAATAGATTATATGCTGGTGCAGGACTTCTCGGAAGCGATCAAGGACTTCGACAAGGTTGTGGAGCTTGACCCGACATATACCATGGCATATTTCAATCGTGCGGTAGTGCGCTACAAGCAGCTGATTTACGATATGTCGCAAGCAGCTTCCACAGACGACATTGCCTCGTCGATGGGCAGTATGAGCTTCAAAATGGGGCAAGGAGCTTTGACGAAGTCGCCTGTGCCTGATCTGACATCTGCGGAGGTAAAGGACAAGAAAAAAGCCTATGAACATGAAATGATCACCCGCGATTATGATATGGTTATCCGTCTGAACCCCGGGTTTGTGTATGCTTACTTCAATCGCGGTAATCTGCGTTGTTCGCAACGCGACTTCCGTGCTGCCATACAAGACTACAACGAGGCAATCAAGCGCGACCCCGATTTTGCAGAAGCATATTTCAATCGAGGGTTGGCGCGGCTGTCATTGGGTGATGCCAATCAAGGTATTGCCGATTTGAGCAAAGCCGGCGAACTGGGTATCATCAATGCTTACAGCATCATCAAACGCATGACAAGCAACTGATAAATCATCGCCGTTCGGCAGAAGGGTTCAGTCCTTTATTTTAGGACAGTTAGCTCTTTTGCTCAAAACAGTCTGTCTTTTCCTGATTTGGGTTGACTCGGGTTTATAAATTAATACCGGTATATGT
>CAVIFD010000215.1:0-3719 GCA_963641545.1 bacterium
CCGAAACTCTCACAGCCTACAACCAGCGCGGCAAACAACCCCGCAAGCGGCGAAAGACGGAGGAATGACGGGATGGAACTTTTACGTATCTTTGCGGCATAAACGACACAGATATGGGTAACTGGGAAACACGACAAGAAACGATACGGGAAGTCAGGGAGAAAGATAAAGTGAGACGCGAAAAGCTCGCTGCGTTCTTTTATGACCTTGCAAAGTTGTCGTTCGCCGGTTTGGTCGTCGGGTTTGTGATGCCTATATTTTCAGATGTGCGAAATGAGAATAACTGGTATGTCGTTGTGATTGGAATAATATTAACCGTTTTGTCGGCTTCGTTGGCAAACAAAATATTGAAATGATTTATGGACGGATTGGCATTATTATACACCATAGGGGTGATAATCGTTGGCGGGATCTACTTGTGGACATTTACAAAGTCCGGAAAGAAGTGGCTGAAGAATTTGTGATACCCGAAATCCTTTCACTTCAAACCCGCTCTTAAAAAGCTGAGGGAATAATCTCTGAGGGCATTCAGCCGGCGGTCTACGGCTGCCCAATCGATGGGGCGGAGTTGCTTTATCAGGGAAGTGTCGCAAGTTTCGTCCACCAAGCGGTCCTCCAAGCCGAACATCTCAAGCAAAGACATTATACGCGCCGCGCCGCGCTCTCGGTTCACACACACAAGGAACGGCACATGAAAGAGGATGGCAAACACCGAGGCGTGGAAAGAGTCCGTCACCACAAACTGCGCCGAGGCAAACCCACGGAGCCAGTCCTCCACGGGCGGGGCAATATGGCAGGATATGTTGACACTGAAGACAGGCGTCCCGAGAGCCTCCTCCACATCTTTCACAAGAGCGTCTTTCCACGCCGACTTATCCAGCACATATACCATAATGCCCTGCTTCTTTATGTCCGTTTCCGTCAAGAGGGCGGCGTAGTCATCGCGCGAGAGCAGCATCGTGGGGTCGAGCACGTGAAGGGCATCTCTCCCGAGATAAGTGCGGCACAGCTCCACGCCCGATTTCTCGCGAACGGATACGGCATCGAACCTTTGTAACAACCGTCTGCACCGCGCCGTCTGCCTCGGGGTGAATGTCCGGCTGTCCACCCCGAAAGAGGCTGCATAGGCGATTCTCTTCACCTCATCTTTCTTGTCGAGAAAAGAGAGGAAATACCTTTCGATGGGGTTTGCGTACAAGGGGCGCCACACCTGGTCGCTCCCCACCACGAAAGCATCGAACCCGTACTCCTTTTGCAAACGTTTCCACTCCCGATGCGAGCACACAATGCCGGTGCGCGGCTGCATGTGTTCGTCCACAAAGCGGAGGGCATTGGTATAGACGGTCTCGAACTCCCGTTGTATCCTCCGCTCACGGAACACCTCGAGGCTCTTCTCCCCGAGGACGAACTTACGGAAGGCGTTTGCCATGAACAGTGCGCAGCGGGAATACCACCGTCTGTATTTGAACGGCTGGTTGAAGATGAGCCAAGGCTCGTGCCCCAAACGTTTCAAGACACTCATCAGCGCGTATGCCTGAAGGATGCCGCCGTAATTTGCATGCAGCCGTAATGTCAATATCGCAACTTTCATCTCTTCAATAATCGTTTAATGGTGCCCACGATGCCTCTCTTCTTCAGAACCGCGCGTACCAACAACGGGAAAGGAACGCCCGCGCCCAGCCCCATGTAGAACAGTCGCCGTTTTATCTTCATCGGTCTGCGGACGGGTCGCGCTATCGCGGGGTTGTATCTCAGCAACGTTTCAAAAGGAGCGGCAACCGCGTCCAACGACACGGGCAAACTCTTTATCATCTCCAGGGCTTTCTCCGAGTGGACGAACACAAGCCCCGTGCCGCGGTCGTCGTCCGCCTCGGGCTGAAGGTGCTGCACGCCCCAGTAATCCGCCAACGCAAGGTCGCTTTCCGTGGCAAACATCTTGCACGCGCAGCTGTAGCACGAGGGACGGAGGAGCGAGTCGCTCAAGAATGCCTGCATGTAGGCGTTTTCGTGGAATGTCTCCTGCACGCGACGGTGCCCCATGTCGCAGACGAAGCTATAGTTCTTCCATCCCGTCTCCTTGCTTCTGAAATTGATGTCGCGAACAAGCTCCGGATGTTTTCCGGTGAGATAATTCAGGTACGCACGCCACAGCTTCGCGCTCGGCACGCCGTGACACACAAGCTCTACGGTCAGCAGCTTGTCGTACTTCTTCCTAAGGAAATGGTTCAGTGCCGATATCTGGCAGGAAGTGCCCGAGAACAATACCCATCGGTCTTGCTTCAGGTATTCGTGTGCCTCCTTGAAGGTCTCGCCCACGCGGCTCTCCACATACTTCGAGCCTCGGAAAGCAGCCAACTCTTCTTCCGTCTCCGCAAAGCCATGCTCCACCGTCCACTTATCGGTGAAACGCACGCCGAACACCACGCCGCCTTCTTTCAACACCTCTCGCGCCAGCTCCATGAACAGTCCGCCCGAAGAGCTGTGTTCCCTGACCGAAGGGTCGTTCGACCGCACTGCGAAAACACCCTTCGGCACGCGCACAGGATAAGGATTGCGCATGGGGCAGACCCTCTCGCATGCGCCGCACTCGATACACAGGCTCACATCTACCGTCGGGTAAGAGAAGCCTTCGCCGTCTTCCACCATTTTTATACACGAAGCCGGGCATGCTTGCACGCAGGCATTGCAGCCGCAACACATCTTCTTGTCCGTTATCTGAAGCATCGTATTCTCTCTTTAACGTATTTCACTTTGTTCTTCACAAACCCTCGCTCCCCATCGCTAAGCCCCATCGCATAGCCGAAGAACAGCACCGACAGACAGGAGACCATCACCACGCATACCAAACGCCACAGCGACGCTTCCATCCTGCCATATATCGCCAACGGCGGGATAACAGAGAAGAAGGTCACATACATCAGGGGCATGACAACGCTTCTGAAATATCTTCTGAGCGATATCACCACCAGTCCTCTCAGCAGCCACAGGCGCAACGCCTGTGCCACAACAGCCAGGCAGAGATGCACCACAAACACGCTCTCGGGCGAACCGCCCAGCTTCAGCGCAATGTATGCCGAGGGCACAATCATCAATAGTGCCCCGCCTACCACAATCTGATACCCGCGTATCTTGCCCGTTGCCTGGGCCAGCGTTATCAACGGATTTGCCAGCACGTCGACCATCGTAACCATCAGGATTATCCTTAGGAACGACACCGTATGGTCGGGCACTATCTTCAGCCAAATGACCAACACCTGCTTGGTCTCTATCATCAGCGGCAAGGCCATGAGCAGCAACAAGAGAAACGAAAACTTGGAACTGCCCAAGACCAGAGTGTTCATATACTGTCTGTCATCTGCGGCAAACGATTTTGTTATCTGCGGATTCAACGCCGTCTGAAAGCTGTTGCAGAAATTTATCATCGTGCCCTGCACCTGAACGGCAATGGCTCGCGCGGCATTCACCACCGGGCCGAAGAACATATTCAAAAGGATATTGACTCCTTGGGTATACCCCACATACGCCAGGTTGCCAAACATGCTCCATCCGGCAAAATGCAGCATCTCGGAAAACAGTTCCCTATCCCACACAAACACGAAGCGAGCCTCCGGGATGTTCCGCCTGCAATACACCATATAAACGCCCCTGATGAGAAACGACACCATAAAGAGCAGAAAGGCGTACACCATTAGTCTGTCGCCTGCCGCGAAGCACAACGC
>CAVIFD010000216.1:0-3693 GCA_963641545.1 bacterium
GAACAGTATGATGCTCAGCGCAAGCATACCGATAAATTGCGCAATGTCCGGACTGCTGAACTGTATGCCCAATCCGTCGCTGCCGAACAGCATGCCCACACCGAGGAAAAGGAGCAGCGCGGGAAGCCCGAAACGATAGCCCGCCTTGCTGGCGAAAATACTCAGGAAAAGGATGACGGAAGCAATCAAAAGGATTCCCTCCGGATTGTGCAGAAGCTCGAAACTGTGATACATAAAAAGGAAAGGAGTTTTGTTTAATTTGCCCCCAAAGGAAAGGAAAAATACCGAAAAGCCAATACCGGAGACACCTGAATGTTGCAATCCGCTGACACCGCGAGTGAATTATGGCGTATCTTTGCCGCCTCATCAAACAAAAAATAAACGATATGTACAAAGCACATTTACTCTCACTGTTGTTCGTCCTCTTCATTGCAGGGACGGCATGTGACAATCGGCAGCACTTCATCTCCGACAGCGCGTTCAGAGCCGAGGTGGAGAAAGATTTCGAGGCAAAAAAGGCAGCCTTGCCCGAGGGAGACCTGTTCGCGGTGTTCAGCCGGCCGATGACGCAGGAAGAAAAGGAAGCCCTTATGTTCTTCTATGCCTATCTGCCTATCGGCGACATCACCGACTACGACGGCGCGTTTTATCTCGACAACATCCGCAGCTCGTTCAAGGCAAGGGCGGAGATGCCCTGGGGCGACAGTATCCCCGAAGAGATCTTCCGCCATTTCGTTCTGCCCGTCCGCGTGAACAACGAGAACCTCGACGGTGCCCGCATGGTGTTCTACGACGAGCTGAAAGACCGCGTGAAAGGTCTCTCGCTCTACGATGCCATCCTGGAAGTAAACCACTGGTGTCACGAGAAAGTGACCTACACACCCTCCGATGCCCGCACCAGCTCGCCGCTGGCATCCGTGAGGACAGCCTACGGGCGTTGCGGCGAGGAGTCGACCTTCACGGTGGCTGCCCTCCGTTCCGTCGGCATTCCTGCCCGTCAGGTTTATACTCCCCGCTGGGCGCACAGCGACGACAATCATGCCTGGGTGGAGGCTTGGGTCGGCGGCAAATGGTGCTTCCTCGGAGCTTGCGAGCCGGAGCCTGTGCTGAACCTCGGATGGTTCAACGGTCCTGCCTACCGTGGTATGCTGATGCACACGAAGGTGTTCGGCAAGTACAACGGTCCGGAGGAGGTGATGCGCAAGACAAGCTGCTACACCGAGATCAACGTGATAGACAACTATGCCCCGACAGGCAAGGCTTTCGTCACCGTGGTAGACACCGACGGCAAGAGCGTTGAAGGAGCAGACGTGGAATTCAAGATTTACAACTACGCCGAGTTCTACACCGTGGCAAACAAGAAGACGGATGCCGAAGGGAAGACCTTCCTGACAGCCGGCAAGGGTGATATGTTCGTCTGGGCAACCAAAGACGGCAAGTTCGGCTTCGACAAGGTGTCGTTCGGCAAGGGCGACGTAACAATCATGCTCGACAAGACCCCGGGCGATGCCATCGACCCTATTGCCATCGACATCATCCCCCCTGTTGAAGGCTCCATTGCCACGGATGTGACCCCCGAGCAGAAAGAAGCCAACGCCCGACGCATGACGGAAGAAGACAATATCCGCAACAAATACGTAGCAACGTTCTACAACGAGGAAAAGGCGAATGCGCTGGCAAAAGAGCTTGGCACGGACCCGCTGAAGACAGCAGACTACATGATCGGCAGCCGCGGCAACCGGCGTGAGATAGAGAAGTTCCTCCGCGAGGCTCCGGCAGACAAACGCCCCGTGGCAATGGCTTTGCTGGGAGTGATCTCCGCAAAAGACCTTCGCGACACGCCCGCTTCGGTGCTGGCAGACCATCTCAATAACACGGAAGTGGTCGACGGCGCATATTTCAACGACTACATCCTCTGTCCGCGCGTGGCAAACGAGTTCCTCACGCCCTACCGCAGCTATTTCCAAAAGAACATAGACGCAGAGCTTGCAAAGGCTGCCAAGGCAGACCCTGCCGCCTTGGTGGACTGGGTGAAGAAGAATATCACCGTGAAGAACGAGCTTAATCCGCTTCGCATCCCCGTGATGCCGATGGGCGTGTTCAAGTCGCGCACAGCCGATACCGACTCGCGCAACATCTTCTTCGTGGCAGTGGCCCGCAGCCTCGGCATACCCTCGCGCATCGAGCAGGTGGCAGGCAAGGTGCAGTATATGAAAGACGGCAAATGGATGGATGTGGACTTCGAAGCCGCCGTGCAGACCACAGCAAAGCAGGGTAAGGTCGTTGCCTCATACACTCCCATAAAGACGTTGCAAGACCCGAAATACTACAGCCACTTCACCATTGCCAAGATACTTCCGGATGCCAAGCTGCAGACGCTCAACTTCGAGCCTACCGGTCATGTGGACATGGGCGTGGGCGACACGTGGAGCAGCATGTTGAAGAAACCTCTCGACATAGACGAGGGCAACTACATGATGGTGACCGGCACACGCATGAGCAGCGGCAGCGTGCTCTCTGAAGTATCATTCTTCAACGTCGAGCCCGGCAAGACAACGCCCGTGAAGCTGATAATGCGTGAGAACACCGACGAGGTGCAGGTCATCGGCAGCTTCAACTCCGAGAACCGCTTCAAACGCGCCGACGACGGCAAGGAGACGAGCGTGCTGGCAACAACAGGGCGCGGCTACTTCGTCGTGGCTATCCTCGGCACAGGTCAGGAGCCGACGAACCACGCGATGCGCGACATTGCCGCCGTCAAGGGCGAGCTGGAAGCATGGGGGCGCAGCATGGTGCTCCTCTTCCCCGACGAGACGAGCTACCGCAACTTCAACCCGAAGGAGTTCGGCGACCTGCCGGGCACAATCACCTACGGGATAGATGCCGACAACCACATTCAGAAAGAGATTGCCTCGGCAATGAAGCTGACAAACGCCGGTCAGCTCCCCATCTTTATCATAGCAGACACGTTCAACCGCGTGGTGTTCGTCTCGCAAGGATACACCATCGGCTTGGGTGAGCAGATGATGAAGGTGATCCATAAGCTGTAAAAACAACAGTTCCCGTTCATCGAGTAAAGCCGTCCCACAACAGGGCGGCTTTTTTGCGTGCCGTCATGGCGCGTCCCGGTCGTAAGCACTGCCAAAATTCGTGACAGGAGCACTTTCGCGAAAAGTCACTCCGGCACGACGCGTGACAGTAACATCTTTTAGGAAAGCGATGCCGGCACGACGCATGACAGTAACACCTATTAAGAAGTTGGTCTTGTCGCGATGCGTGACAGTAACATCTTTTAAAAAGTTGGTGCCGGCGGAGGCTTTTTCAGCCTCAATCCGCCCCGTTTGATGCCGGCAAACCCTCCGCCGGCGCGACTTTTCTCAAAGGTGACGCTGAAACTCCCTCCGACAGCCCTTCTTTTTCAAAAGTGATGCTGAAACTCCCTCCGCCGGCGCGACTTTTCCCGAAAGTGGTGCCGGCGGAGGCTTTTCCTGCCTCTCGCCCCCCTGTCATCCCTTTAGTGTGTCTGTCAGCCCGCGCCCAAAGCGCAAGCACCGCCGCCTTACCCACTGTCATCCCGCGCCCCGACGCGGGATCTCATCCTCAACTCTGTGCATTCTTTTGATAGCCCTGAGTGGAGAATGGGATTCCGGATCAAGTCCGGAATGACAGTTGAGGAAGGCAGTGCCTCTGCCC
>CAVIFD010000217.1:0-3685 GCA_963641545.1 bacterium
TCGCGACAGCGCGTTCATCGGTGGTTTCGAGATAAAGCTGCCGCAGACATCGCTGAAGATAAGCCGTGCAAAGATCGACCTGCGGGAGGTGAGAAGTGCTTCCGAGCTGCTCGACCGCGCTCCGCTGGCACTCAACATCTCTCCCTCGCAGATCTGCCCCAAAGACCTCGCGCCCTTCATTCCTTCGCTTGAAGGTTTCAACGAGACCGTCGAGCTCTCTGCCGAAGCATCGGGCTTCATCAACGACATAAACCTGAGGCGGCTGACACTGCGCCTCGCAGACAAGATGCTGTTCGTCGGGAAGATGGATATGAAAGGGATAAGCCATCCGGAAAAGGCGCACATCTTCGGACAGGTAAACAAGATGTATATCACGACGGAGGGGCTTTCAAGCCTTGCGAGCGGCTTAGGTCGTAAGCCAGTCGCGCTGCCCGCCCCCGTCACGAAGATAGGCACAATCAATTTCACCGGCGAGATTTCCGGCACATTCCAAAGGCTCGTGGCGTTCGGCAAGTTCTCGTCGGCAATCGGCTCGGTGCAGACAGACATGATCTTCGGTTCGGACAAAGAGCACAATGTCGATGCCTATCTGAAAGGCAACGTCTCCACCTCCGGCTTGCGGCTCGGCGAGATTTTCGAAGAAGGCAACCCTTACGGCAACGCGCGTCTCAGCCTCTCGATTGATGCCAAACGCCATGCCGCCGGCAGCTTCTTCGGGGATGTCAAGGCAAGTATCGACGAGTTTGAGTTTAAGAAATACAAGTACGAAAACATCCTGCTCTCGGGCAGCTTTGGGAAGAACAGCTTCGACGGCTTGGTGCAGATGGACGACCCGAACGGCAGGCTGCATGCCGAAGGAATGTTTCGTCACGACGGGAAGAACTCTCTGTTCAACTTCACCGCCCGCCTGGAGCATCTCCGCCCCGACAGTCTGCACCTCACGGACAAATACGTCTCGCCCGACATCTCGCTTTTGCTGAACGCAGACTTCACGGGCAACAGCATCGACAACCTCGAGGGCAGCATCACGGTGGACAGCCTCTCGTTCGTCACGGCGCCGAGCAGTTTCTTCATGAAAGAGCTCAAGGTAACGGCAGAGGGGCGTTCGGAAGACAGGAGACTCACCGTCGCGTCCGACATAGTGAACGGGGAAGTGTCCGGCGCATATTCTTTCTCCACCATCGTGCCGAGCCTTATGAACACCTTCAAGGGATACGTCCCCGCCCTTATCAACGCGACGCAGAAGAAGAAGACGGTGGAGGAAAACAACTTCTCGCTCTTGCTGACGATAGAGAACACGGAGGATCTCTCCGAGACACTGAAGCTGCCCGTCGCGATTGTCTGCCCGTCGCGCATCACGGGTTACTACAATAATATCTACAACAAGTTCCGCATAGAAGCCTACCTCCCGCAGTTTCGCATAGGGAAAGCGCAGTTCGAATCCGGCCGTCTCACCTGCGAGAACCCGCAGGATGCCGTGAACCTTTGGCTGCAGGCAACGAACTACAACGGGAAAGGTCTGCGCAACTATCTCGACCTGAAAGCCGACGCCCGCGACAACAGGATAAACACCTCCGTGGGCTGGGCAAACAACAAGGAACGGATGTTTCGTGCCGAGCTGTCTGCCATGACGCTCTTCACCGAAGAAGAGAAGGACGGGAAGAAGCCTCCCGTGCTGCGCACAGACATTGCGATAAAGGAGAGCCGCCTTGTGCTCAACGACTCGCTGTGGATTATCCATCCCTCGAATATCGTCATTGAAGACGGACAAATAGGTATCCGCAGGTTTCATGTGGGCAACGAAAAGCAATCGCTGCTGCTCGACGGCAACATCTCGCGAAATCCGACGGACACCCTGCTGCTCGACCTAAGGCAGATCGAGCTTAAACATATCTTCGACATACTGAACATCCCCGTACTGCAGTTTGCCGGAAAAGCCACGGGCACGTTCAACATAAGCGACCTCTACGGCAGCCGCGTGCTCAACACGGACCTCGAGATAACGGATTTCTCGTTCAACCAAACCCCGCTGGGCAGGCTGAGCCTCTTCAGCGAATGGGACGACGAGCAGCAGGGTATCCTTATGCTCGGAAGCATTTACAAGAACGACACGACATGGACCGACGTGAGCGGATACATCTTCCCCGTCGGACAGAATGCGGGGCTGTCGCTCTTCTTCGGAGCCAACGACATCAACCTCGAGTTTCTCCATCCTTTCGTCGACAAGGTGGCAAAGGGGATGCGGGGAAGAGGCTTCGGCAACGTACACCTGCACGGGCCGTTCAAGGCTTTGACAGTTGAGGGCGATGCCTACGTGGCAGACGGCGGACTGGGCATTGAATACACGAACACCTACTACACCTTCTCCGATTCCATCCATCTCGACGCAGGCTCCATCCGTATGCGCGACGTGACGGTCCGCGACGAGGCGGGCAACACAGGCATCGTCGACATGACGGTCCATCACAACCATTTCAAGGATGTCAGCTTCGATGTCGGTGTCCGTGCAGACAATATGCTTGTGTTCAACGCCACGCGCAAGCAGAATCCGCTCTTCTACGGGACGGTGTTCGGCAGCGGGACTGCCTCTGTGCGCGGAAACGACAAGCTCATCAATTTCGACATCAACATACAGAACAACAAGGGCACAGCCCTCACGCTCGACTTCATCAACAACACTACGGCGGCAGACTACGACTTCATCACGTTCGTCGACAAGAAACAGCCGCGTGCCGCAGCCGCAGACACTGCGTCTGCACCGAAAGACAGCATAACGAGGGTTTTTGCCGACAACGGAGCGGAGATGCGGATGAACTTCCTCCTCGACATCACGCCCGATGCCAAGATCGACCTCATCATGGATCCCGTCTCGGGAGATAAGATCTCGGGCTATTGCAGCGGAAGCCTGCAAATAGAGTATGGCACGAAGACAGACCTCAGGATGTATGGCAACATCGGCATCACCTCCGGAAACTACAACTTCAGTCTCCAGCAGATCATTCATAAGGACTTCAAGATACGCGAGGGCAGCTCCATCAACTTCCGAGGCGACCCCTTCGACGCCACGCTGGGGATAAACGCCATCTACAACGTCACAGCCAACCTCCGCGACCTCGACGAGAGCCTCGCTCTGGAAAGTCCGCGCACCAACATCCCCGTCAACTGTGTGCTTAACCTCGACGGCATGCTACGCAACCCGACCATCTCGTTCGACCTCGAGCTGCCCGGCTCGAACGAAGAGATAGAGCGTCAGGCAAAAGCATTGGTCGACACTGAGGATATGATGACCCGACAGATCATCTACCTGCTTGTGCTGAACAAATTCTACACCCCCGAATACAGCCGGAACGCCTACCGCTCGAGCGAGTTCAGCGCAGTGGCGTCGTCTGCCATCTCCTCGCAGCTGTCGAGCATTCTCAACAGTCTTACGGACAAGGTGCAGATCGGGACAAACATCCGCACGAGCGACGACGGCATACAAGACACGGAGGTGGAGATGTTGCTCTCAAGCCGGCTTCTCGACAACCGCCTCCTGTTCAATGGCAGCTTCGGCTACAAGAACAACATGTATCAGGGGAAAAACGACTTTGTAGGCGAGTTCGACCTCGAGTATAAACTGACCCCGGGCGGCGAAATCCGCCTGAAGGCATACAATCATGCCAACGACCTTTACAAATATCTCAAC
>CAVIFD010000218.1:0-3667 GCA_963641545.1 bacterium
CCTCAACTGTCATTCCGGACTTGATCCGGAATCTCATTCTCCACTCAGTACTATCAAAAAGAAATGCACCCCGAGTTTAGTATGAGATCCCGCGTCGGGGCGCGGGATGACAGTAACACTAAAGGGATGACATTGCGCGGGATGACAGTGGGGTGGCGGGGGCGTATCCCTTAGAACGGTCTGAGCTTCTTCGGGAGGAAGTTCAGGAGGATATATGCGTACAGTTTATAGTTCAGCGGATGGAACTTCAGTCCGTAGAGGGCTTCGCGTATGCTTTTTTTTCGCATCCCGAGGCGGAGGTAGATGGAGCTGAGCATCTTGTGCCAATGGGAGATGTAGAGCGCGATATGCTCGGGGCGCGAAGCCTTTGCCAACGCCTCCAACTGCTGCCCCACAGTGTCTCTCGGGTCGGGCATGCGTTTGGGCTTGTCGGTGAAGTGATAATACCCCGCACAGTTAAACACCGCCCCGGGCTTTCGGCTGTAGGCTATCCGGTATCTTGCTGCGAGGCGTGCCCACGTCAGGAGGTCTTCGCCGCTCTTCACCCCCTCGGGGAAGCCGCCTATGGTCAGGATGGCTGACTTGCGGACCATGATGCTGATGGAGCATATCGGCGGGTGCGAACAGCTTGCCACCTCGAAGTAGTTTGTCAGACAGCCGTCTTCGCCACTGAAAGGCAGGCGACGGATGATGGTCGGCGAGGTCTTCCCGCCGGCGTTGCAAAACACATAGTCTGTGGCAAACACATCGCAGTCGGGGTATCTCTCCGCAAGCGAGAGCTGCGTCGCGAGATAGTGGGGCATCCACTCGTCGTCGGCATCGAGGAAGGCAACAAACTCGCCCTTTGCCTCGCGGATGCCAAGGTTGCGCGCTGCCGAGACGCCGGCGTTCTCCCTGTGCACGAGCCTCAGGCGGGGGATATGCAGGCTCTCGACAATCTCCGCACTGCCGTCCGTCGACCCGTCGTCCACCACGATAATCTCATAATCCTCGCACGTCTGCCCCACAACCGACCGCAGCGTGCGAGCCACCATCTCCGCCTTGTTGTAAAGAGGAATAACTATTGAAATCATAATAAACCAAGTATGAAGTCGTATGTTTCTGTCGCTTTTTTCCCTGTCGCAGCCCCTTTAGTGTGTGTGTCTTTGTCACCCTCCACAAAGGCTATCAAAAAGAAATGTACCGAGTTGAGTATGGGATTCCGCATCAAGTGCGGAATGACATTTGGGAGGGGCACTGCTCTTTGGCTTGGGGATTGCGGGCAAGCCCGCGATGACATGTGGGAGGGGCAGTGCCTCCCTGTCTTTTACTTCAACCAATTTTCGATGTTGACATTATGCTCCTGATTTCCTCGGAGGAGGGGAAGGGGACATCTGCCATAGAGCCATAAAAGTCGCTCAGCATGGAAACGCCGCCCGCCTTCTTCTGCGCTTTCTCTGCAACGGAGGTGCTGAGTTTACTGATAAGAGCCAGCTTGACATTGTCGCTTAAACCTTTCAGCAACCGCCAATAGCTGTTCACTATATAGTTCTGATTTGATACTGCTTCCATATTTGTTTCTTTCTTCTTTTGAGCTTCAAATGGTCGGTTTGTTGTATGGGGTGCGTTCGTGAAGATGGCGGAAGCCTTCGATTTTCTCTTCGTTCAGAGAGCCGTCGTCCCACATCTTGTTCAACTCGGCATCAGCCTTTCGTGCAAAATAATCGGATATAACCCTGTTCAAGTCCTGCAAAGCCTCCGGTGTCTTGATGAAAGACAACATATCGAGGAGCTGCATCTGTGCCTGATTCATCGTCTGTGTTTGTGCCATATCGTTTGTTTTATGAAGTTTGCTGCAAAGGTAGCCTTTCCATCGGAATACGATTTACTCACTCTCGTTCCTGCCGGGTCAGTCCGAGCATCATGCCGTAGAAGCCCCAGGGCATTGAGAGCGTTGCCATCGAATAGTTGACGGTGTTGTCGGAATAGCAGGTGACGAACACGCCCATTATCGATGCCCCTGCCACGAGGGCGCACATCTGCGTCACGGTGTCGTCGGTGGTGCGATAGACCTTGAGGCAATGCAGGAAGACGAAAAAGGCAATCGCGCAATAGAGCACCAGCCCTATCAGCCCGTTGTCGCTCTTCATCTGCACGAAATCGCTGTGAGGTATTTTGATACCGCCGAAAAGTTTGCTATTCGCGTACATGAAACTCTGTACGACACCCGTGCCGCTCCCCTTGATCTTATGCGGCTCGTAGAAATGCTTATTCAGATAGTTCCATGCATATTCCCTGCCGTTGTCGTTCACGTTGTCCATCGTCACCTTGCCTTCTTGGAAACGTTCGATGGTCATGCTCTTGTCGCCATGAAACATCTTCTCGTGCAGGCTGGGGATGGTGAACACCGCGATGACCCCTGCCACGAAGATACCCATAAGGATAGGGATGGAGCGCAGACGGTATTTTATGAAGAAGAACGCCGAGAGAGCCACGAAGGAACCCATGATGCTGGTGCGGAACACCCAAAGGAAGCAGGGCAGCAGGAACATTATCGCCAGGATAAGATATTTGCGCTTTTGGTCGGTGTAGTAGAACAATGCCAAGCAAAACACCATGATGGAGATGAAGTTGATGGCGATAGCCGTACCATACCAAAACACCCCCTGAACAAGATAGTGCAGACCGGGCACTAAGCTGAACACGAGGCAGACGACGGCAACTGCCACTGCGCACAGCCCAGCCTTCAGGAACACCTCCGGATAGCGCACCGCCGCCGAAGCAAACAGGCAGAGCAGGAACGGGTAGAGGTATTTCAACACGACGCGGAAGCCGTAGAACGGGGCAGGGGAGTAGAAGCACCCCACGACAAGCCAACACAGATACACGGCATACAGCACCAACGCCGTGCTCCACACCGGTCGATGCCCCGCGACAGACAGCCCCAGGAAGCAAAGCACCTCGAGCACTAACAGACGAATGGCCATCAGGTCGACACCAATCCGCCCGCCGCTCAGTGCCAGCAGCCCCGTCGAGAAGGTCAGCACCATGAATGCCTCCGGTCCGTCGAGCTGCATCCTCTCACCGCTCTCGAGCGGGTGACGCATCGTCACGCTCGAGGAGTAAAGAAACTTGACACCGTAGTAGGTGATAACGATAAAATACAGATAGTTGAGAGCCGTCATGTTTTTCTTTTCTGTAGTTTTCTTTTTCAATATAACTTGAACATGGCTTTCCAGTCGTAGTCAGCCTCCTTGAACGTTTGGGAAAACCATCTCGCCATACACCTTAGCAGATATGCAAAACATGTTACCCCGGCAAATACCAGGGGTATGTTCAGGGGGAAGAGGAAATTCAGCCTGTCCGTCATTACCCAATATTGTACCAGATAGATTTCCAGACACAGCCCTCCGACGGTTTTCACAACGGGAGCGGAATACTTGTTGCGGATGAGCTTTAGGAAGTAGGGCGAATTGCACAACTTATAGAAATAATGGATTACCCCCAACAAAGGTAATAATGTGAAAATCTGCAGGCTAAAGCATAGTTCGTTTTTCGTTCCCGCCCACAGCAGTCCGTAAAAGGCTGCCAAGGAAACGCCAAACCGGATCAGGTCTTTCCGGAAAGCAAAGTTTCCCACTCTCACCTTTCCGCATCCTATCATAGCCCCCTGCAACATGAACAGGAA
>CAVIFD010000219.1:0-2948 GCA_963641545.1 bacterium
CCATAAAGTCGAGATTAGAACGTAGCACACGAAACGCTTCGTTGATGATGTTACGGCTGCCTTCTTTTACCACTATGGTTTTTATGCCCTGTTGTTTCTTTCTTCCCCAACCGAGATGCCGCTTCTTTGCTGTGTGTTGAGGTATCTCGCCGATAAACGGAATGCTGAGGTTCTCCAGGTCTTTACGTCCGCGCACCTTGGTGTTCATGTTCTCTTTCAAGAGGATGACAGCTGCGGGAAAGAGCAATCCTATGGCGAGAGCCACCAAGAGTATGTTCATCTTCTGCGGGGCAGTCGGAGCCATGCTACCGCGAGGAGCCGTTATCACACGTGTGTTGTAGGCGGTGAAGGCTTGTGAAAGCTCGTTTTCCTCACGTTTCTTAAGCAGGTAGAGGTAAAGCTCTTCCTTTACTTTTTGCTGTCGTTCCACCGAGAGCAGGTATTTTGCCTGATTGGGGTTTGAAGCCAGCTTGCTTGTTGTTGCGGCTTCCTGCTGACGTATGCTGCGTATGCTGGTGTTCAACGAGACGATAAGGTTGTCCACAGACTGGATTATGGTACGCTGCATGTCGCGCAGTGAGTTTGCCATGTCTATTGCCAACGGGTTCTTGTCGCTACTGTTGTCTATCAGGCGGTTTCTGTTGAGCACCATGGTGTTGTATTCGCCGATCTGACCCTCGATATTGACGTTTGCCAGTCCTGAGTTGGTTGGCAGCAGCTGACTGAGGTCTTTGTTGTTCAGCTCCCGACGGATATACTGCGCTGTCGAGAGTTGGCTGTTGAGTGCCAACAGCTCTTTTTTGTTTTCCGTAGACTGAGTCATATAGAGGCTTGATGCCGCCTGCACGTCGGGGAGCAGGTGCTCGCTCTTGAAGTCGGCAATGTTTTCATCCACATGTCCCAGCTCGCTTTCAATCACGCCAAGACGCTCGCCGATAAACTGCGAGGTGCTGACGGCAATCTGGTTTTTGTCTTGAATCCATTTCTCGTTGTACACCTCTATCAGTGTGTTCAGTATGTCTTCTGCCTTTTGTATAGACGCATCGTCGATGCTGAGGTTGATGATGGAAGCGTCCTCGTTGCCAAGCTCGGCGCGGATGGCTGAGGTGTAATAGTCCGTCACGGCTCGCACACTGTTTTTCCCGTAGTTGATGGTGGTCCCCACAAACGAGGCATTCCAATGTTTGGTAAGGTCGATGGCGAGGGTGCCGGCTTCCGTTCGGATAGAGTCGCCAACCCTGCCGGTATATTCTTTCTCTATCGTCTCTCCGTCTACCGTCATGTCGGATATGACAAATTTCTCCTTTGAAAAGAAGCTGATGGCAAAGCTGACAGGTGTTTCGTTCCTATTGCTGTATGTGACAGCGATAGGGGAGCTCTTATACAAACCGATATCTTTAAGCCGCCAACGGGTGGTGTATGTCTCGTTCAAGCCCAAACGTTGCACCACTTCAGTCATCAACGTTGGCGACTTCATGGTGAGTAGCTCGTTGTTTATGTTGGTGTTCGACTTGAAGACTCCAAGGTCGGAGAATTCATTCATGCCGCCGGTCTGCGCGCCGTTCTTCGAGTCGTCTTTTATCAAAACGGAGGCAGTACGGGTGTATATGTTCGGTGTGCGTAGCAGGTACAAGGCGGCAACCGACAAAGCAACGAATACAGAGAGCACAAACCAATACCACCGAGGGATAAACATCCCCCATAGGTCTTGCAAACGTATGAAATCGTCGGCGGGTTTGCCGGCGGCTGTTTTCTTTTCTATGATCATTGTATTACAGTTATATGCAGGATTACTTGAATATCAACACGCCCAATGAGGTGAGGAACGAAGCCAAACTGATCCACAGCCCGACGGATTTCACGTTGTTCTCGTTGATGGTGGACTGCCCGGCACGTACCTTATTGGGACGAACATACACCACGTCGTTCTGTTTTAGGTAGTAAGCCGGCGAGTTGAAGAAGTCTTTACTGCGGATATCCACCCAATGGGTAACACGTTCGCCGTTCTCTTCGCGAATGACAAAGATGGCATCCCGCTTGCCATAGATGGTAAGGTCGCCTGCCATACTGATGGCCTCGAGCAGGGTTATCTGATCCTTGGATATGTTGTATTTGCCCGGAGCGGATACTTCTCCCAACACGGAGAAATACAGGTTCATGAACTCCACTGTCACCACAGGGTCTTTCACCAAATTTTCTTTAATCAACCGTCCCTTCACCAAGTCTGCTATCTGCTTCTTTGTCATACCGCCGATATGGAGCGTGCCGAGAACGGGAAAGTCGATGTCGCCTTTGTTGTCGAGCGTGTAACCTGAGACATTATTGTTGCTTGTCACACTACCACTTCCACTGCTGCCACCACTGCCAAGCCGCGTTTGTGCCTGAACCAAGTTGAACAGAGCTGCCAGTTGCGGGTCTCTGCTTGACACCATAATGGAGATCTGGTCTTTGGGTTGCACTGTGATGTCTCTTGCTCCCACAATTGTTTCCGGTTTGTTTACCTCCACATCTTGAAAGTAAACGATCTTTTTGGAGGTACTACACGAAGCGAGCAATACGACCAAAAGGAGAAGTGGTAAAAATCGATTTTTCATTTCTTATTTTCTGTACGGTTTGTTTCCTTCAGTTTGTTTCTTCGGTTGATTTCTGCCGTCAGACAGATATGCATAACCGTCCACGCTGCCACATCAAACAGGAACAGTGTGGTGATGGATATGTAGCGCACCAACGCTATGTTTGCCGCGGCAAAGGTAATATTGATACCGATGATGACAACCATCGCCGTGTGCTGCGACAATCCCAGGCTGATGAATTTATGATGTATATGATTCTTGTCGGGGAGGAACGGGTTCTTGCCCAGGCGCAGCCGATGGATCACCACCCGCACCACGTCGAACAACGGAACGATGAGAAGCGACAATGCGACGATGATGGCACAGGGGAAAACG
>CAVIFD010000219.1:2958-3662 GCA_963641545.1 bacterium
TTCCTTCACCGCGTCATACATGCTGAGACGTATCACCATCACTGCCAGCAACAGCCCTATGGTGAGCGAACCGGTATCGCCCATAAACAACTTTCGCCCGTGCTCCGCGCTGCCGAAGACATTCCTGTAGAAGAACGGCAGCAATACGCCGAACGAAGCAAAGCAGACGAAAGCATACATCCACCAATGCAAACGGGCAGACATACAACCGAAAATGAAGAATGCGATGATGCTGAGCCCTGATGCCAGTCCGTCGATGCCGTCGATCAGGTTGATGGCGTTAAGGATAAAGACGATGGCAAGGATGGTAAGCGGTATACCTATATAAAGGGGCAGTGCATAGATGCCGAACAAGCCGTACAGACTATCGAAGCAAAGCCCCGAAGCAACCAGCAGACTTCCACAAATGATTTGCACGAGAAACTTCGAAGGATAGCGCACGCCAACAAGGTCGTCCATTATCCCCACGAGGTATAACAGGAACATGCTGCAGCAAATTGAGAGCAGTCGATTGGTCAGATTCAAGTCGAGCATGTTGTTGCCTATCCATAGGTTATGACCAATGATGGCAAGCGAAACAGTGGTTGAGATACACGGGAAAAAGGCTACGCCGCCAAACCGTGGGATAGGCGAGGAGTGTATCTTACGTCCGTCCACGGAGTCGAACAAGCGCCGACGAAACGACACCAGCGAAATCCGAGGCA
>CAVIFD010000220.1:0-3662 GCA_963641545.1 bacterium
CCGCCAGATCGTCCACGAAGTTCCGGTACGAAACACATATACAGTCGTGAGTGGTTTCCTTATCAGGGTTGCCAATAATCCGGACTGTCTCGCCGGTGGTGAAAGTTATCGGCTCGTCCGTCGCCGTGGTGCGGACTTCCGGTCCTTTAGTATCCATCAGTATGCCGATACGGTACGACACCTCACGCACGTTCGTAACGACACGGTTCAACCCTTCCTCTGTCATGTGCGCCGTGTTCAGACGCACAACATTCATTCCTGCGTTGTATAGCGAGCGCAGAAACTCCACGTCGCAACGCTGATCAGAAATTGTAGCAACAATCTTCGTATGCTTTAACATATACCTTTATATATATAACCTAAACTATTCGTCTTCCCCCGGTTGTATGAGTGCCTCGAGCGCAAGGCGGTAGGAATCCAGCCCGAAGCCCAGGATCACTCCCTTGCAGGCTGCCGAAATCATCGACACATGACGGAACGCCTCGCGTGCATGCACGTTCGAGATATGTACTTCCACGACCGGAGCTGTCACTGCCCGGATGGCATCGTGCAGAGCTATGGAGGTGTGCGTGTATGCTCCTGCGTTAAGGATGATGCCGTCGCAACCGAAACCCACCTCGTGGATCTTGTCGATCATTTCACCCTCTATGTTACTTTGGAAGTACTCTATTTCACACTCCGGATACCGGGCACGCAGCTTGCTGAGACAGCTTTCGAAAGAGGCGCTGCCATACACTGTGGGTTCGCGCCTGCCCAACAGGTTAAGATTGGGACCGTTGATAATCTGAATCTTCTTCATTTGCTGTAACTGTAACGTTATTACCTTTGCGCCGCCTCGTACGGGCAGAAAAACGTCCGGCAAAGGTAAAGATTTTTCGCCACGCGTCGTATAACGGTCTATTTGCAATGAAACAAGGAAGCGACATCATCGAGAAGTACACAACCTGGCTTCGGCTGGAGAAATCTTTGTCCGAAAACTCCATCGATGCCTATCTCACCGACCTCGACAAGCTGGTCCGCTTTATGGAGAGCGAGGGGAAGGGATACGCCGACATCACATATCAGGATTTGCAGCAGTTTGTTGCCCGGCTGTGCGACATCGGCATACATCCGCGTTCGCAGGCACGTATCATCTCCGGCATAAAGTCGTTCTATCGCTTCCTGCAGATTGACGGATACATGACGACAGACCCGACGGAGCTGCTTGAGTCGCCGAAGATCGGGCTGAGACTGCCGGAGGTGCTGACGGTAGACGAGATAAACAGCATACTCGACAGCATCGACCTCTCCCTTCCCGAGGGGCATCGCAACAGGGCAATGCTCGAGGTGCTCTACAGCTGCGGGCTGCGCGTCTCGGAGCTTATCTCCCTGCGTTTTCCCGATATATATATCGACGAGGAGTTTATCCGTGTGGAAGGGAAGGGCAGCAAGCAACGGCTTGTCCCGATCTCCGAGACTGCCATACGCGAGATAAAGAACTACCTGCCGGACCGCAACAGGATAACGGCGAAGAAAGGCTTTGAAGACGTTCTGTTCCTGAGCCGCAGGGGGACGGCTCTTTCCCGTATCATGGTCTTTCATATCGTCAAGCAGCAGACAGAGATGGCAGGCATCCACAAGAACGTCAGCCCCCACACCTTCCGACATTCTTTCGCGACGCATCTCTTGGAAGGCGGAGCCAATCTGCGTGCCATTCAGGATATGCTGGGGCATGAGAAGATAACGACGACGGAAATATATACCCACGTCAACACAATGTTTCTTCGCAAAGAGATACTTGAGCATCATCCGCGAAGCCGCCGCCGGCAGTGAGCCACAGCGGCTATTCTTCGTCGTACTGTTGGAAAAGGAAATCGTTGTAAGGGAAGCGGGTGACATGTATCTGCTTTACCCGCTCATACAGCAGGGCCTTCAGCGCATCAATGTTGGTGCGCTCCTTGGCGGAGATGAAGATGCAGTTGTCTTGCAGCTTGCTCATCCACGTATGCTTCAGCTCGTCGAGGGTGATGTTCTCGCGTTTGCGCGGCGTCAGGTCGTCTTCGTCTTTCGGGACGAAGGTGAAGGCATCCACCTTGTTGAACACGATAATCATGGGCTTCTCCACCTTGTCGATCTCCGCCAGCGTATTGTTCACCACCTCTATCTGTTCCTCGAACGTCGGATGCGAGATGTCGACCACATGGACCAGCAGGTCTGCCTCGCGCACCTCGTCGAGTGTCGACTTGAACGACTCCACCAGCTCGGTGGGCAGCTTGCGGATGAAGCCGACGGTGTCCGAGAGCAGGAACGGCAGGTTGTCTACAATCACCTTCCTCACGGTGGTGTCGAGCGTGGCAAAGAGTTTGTTTTCGGCAAACACGTCGCTTTTGCTCAGCCGGTTCATCAGTGTGGACTTGCCCACGTTGGTGTAACCCACCAATGCGACGCGCACCATCTTGCCGCGGTTCTTCCGCTGTACGCTCTTCTGTTTGTCGATGTCCACGAGGTCGCGTTTCAGCTTGGCAATCTTGTCGAGGATGATACGTTTGTCGGTCTCCAGCTGCGTCTCTCCCGGTCCGCGCATGCCTACGCCGCCGCGCTGCCTTTCCAGGTGAGTCCACAGACGCGTCAGTCGCGGAAGCATGTATTTGTATTGTGCCAGCTCCACCTGCGTCTTCGCGTGGGCAGTCTGAGCACGACGGGCAAAGATGTCGAGGATGAGACCCGTGCGGTCGAGTATCTTCACCTGAAGCTCCTTCTCGATGTTGCGGAGCTGCTTGGGCGAAAGCTCGTCGTCGAAAATAACCAGCCCGACATCGTTCTCCACCACATACTCTTTTATCTCCTGCAGCTTGCCTGTCCCGACAAACGTGACGGGGTTCGGGTAATCCAGCTTTTGGTAGAACTTCTTGACAGCCTCGGCTCCGGCGGTGTCGGCAAGGAACGCCAGCTCGTCTAAGTATTCCTTTACCTTCTGTTCGTTCTGTGTGGGGGTGATCAAGCCGACAAGCACCGCTTTCTCTGTCTTTGCTTCCGATATGATGAATTCTTTCATGCGGCAAAGGTAGTCATTTCGATTATTTCCATACATTTGCCCGCGTAACGACAAACAAAACCGTTAGCTATGAGTAATAAACAATTGCGCACACTCCGGCGCGTCCTTTTCGGGGTTATGGTTTCAATGATCATGGTGTCCGCCGCGGCACAGGTTTCAAATCCGTCAACATGGGAAGAGTTTGTTAACAACAAGGGCATGGTCCATGTCATCGATACGTTCCGCGCGCAGACATTCTCGCAGTCGGAGAAAGACAACTGGACCTACTCTGTCGCGGGAGGGGCAGAGCTTTTGGAAGAAGAGCACGCCTTGAAGATACCTCTCGGAGGGGGCCTCACCCTCGAGCCTTACACGCTGCTGGAGTCACAGCGCGTCTCTGTATACGTCTCTTTCTCTGTTCACTCGATAGTGAACGGCGAGACGCTGGCAGTCGAGCTTGACAACGATCTGGGGCATCGCGACGTCACGATCTACCCTCTTGACAACAAACCAACCGTTGTCAAAATAGGCGGCAACCCTTACGGCTTCACCTTCCATGCTTCCTCTCCGGCAGCAAAAACAAAGAACGGATATTTCCTGATCGACTACATCTTCGCCACCGACACCATCCCGCGCTACTCCCTTTTCA
>CAVIFD010000221.1:0-3654 GCA_963641545.1 bacterium
AAGCTGAACTTGCCTTCGCCGTGTGCCACCCAAATGCCTAACTTCTGTCCGCTCATCGGACCGAACATGACGGAATGGTTCTTTGGTATTTCTACGGAAACAAAGCCGGACTCGAACTTGTGGGAGTCGTTGTGCACCATCCTGTGCTTCTTCTCGTGTTCGGGGTAAACAACGCCAAGCTCTGCCATCAACTGACAGCCGTTGCATATGCCGAGGCTCAGCGTGTCGTGTCGGGCATAGAAGCCGTCGAGTGCTTTCTTTGACTTCTCATTGAAGAGGAAACCGCCTGCCCACCCTTTTGCGGAACCAAGCACATCGGAGTTCGAGAAGCCGCCGCAGAACACTATCATATTGACGTCTTCAAGTGTTTCCCTGCCCGAGGCAAGGTCTGTCATGTGTACGTCTTTCACGTCGAAGCCTGCAAGATAGAGGGCGTATGAGGTCTCGCGCTCGCACTGACACCCTTTCTCGCGTATCACTGCTGCTCGAATGCCGCTCCGACCTTTGCGGTCGGCAGTCAGGCCGTAGTCGGCAAGAGAGCCTGTGAAGCTCTTCGCGAACTTGAACACCAACGGCTGCATCTTGTAGTTCTCGAAACGGTTACCTGCGCACACACTGCCGCTCTGCCTGATGTCGAGCTTGTACGACGACTCATACCACACGTCTCGCATATAATCTATGCCGAACTGATAGCATGCGCCGTCTTTCTCCACCATGACATGACGTTCCTCTGTAGGGCGAGCAATGGCGGCAAAGCCTACGCCTGCTTCTTCCATCAGCTTCTCGAAAGCCTTGCGGTCTTTTACCTGCACAAGGACTCCGGGGTTTTCGGCAAAGAGTATCTTCACTATGTCGCTCTCGGCAATGCCGTCGAGCTTAACCTCCAGGCCCCCTTCCACGTTGGCAAAACACATCTCGAGAAGGGCAGTAATCATACCTCCGGCAGAGATGTCGTGACCGGCGAGGACGAGGTCTTTCTCTATGGCTTCCTGCAAAGCATTGAAAGCATCCGTGAAGTAGTCGCTGTCCTTGACCGTGGGCACTTCGTTTCCCACTTTTCCCAAAGCTTGTGCAAAGGCTGAGCCGCCAAGCTTCAATGTGTCGAACGAGAAGTCTATATAATATATGTACGAGCTCTTCTCATGCGCAAGCACGGGAGAGACAATCTTGCGTACGTTACTTACTTCGGCACCCGCCGAGATGATGACCGTTCCCGGCGCGAGCACCTTGTCGTCACCGTATTTCTGAGTCATCGAGAGTGAGTCTTTGCCTGTGGGGATGTTGATGCCCAGCGAGCAGGCAAAGTCCGACGCGGCTTCAACTGCTTTGTATAGTCGGGCATCTTCTCCTTCATTACGGCAGGGCCACATCCAGTTCGCGCTGAGCGAGACGCCACGCAGGTGGTCGGTAAGCGGGGCAAACACTATGTTGGTCAACGCTTCGGCAATAGCCATCACGGAGCCTGCCGCAGGGTCGACGAGGGCAACCTGAGGAGCATGACCGATGGAGGTGGCAATACCTGCCCGACCACGGTAGTCGAGTGCTACGGCACCGAGGTCGCTAAGCGGCAGTTGCAGCTCTCCCTGACATTGCTGACGTGCCACCTTGCCCGTCACCGAGCGGTCCACCTTGTTCGTAAGCCAGTCTTTGCAAGCTACTGCCTCCATCCGGAGCACCGTCTCGAGATAGTGATGCAGCTCCGATGCCTTGTATGTCACCGGCGCATACTCTTCCTTCACCGTATGATCTGTCATAACAGTGCGAGGCGGCTTGCCGAACATGTATTCCAGCTTTATGTCGATGGGCTTCACGCCGTCTGCCTGTTCGAACACAAACTTCATGTCGTTTGTCGTCTCGCCCACCACGTACATTGGCGAGCGTTCGCGATCTGCAATACGTCTTACCCGTGCTACGTCTTTCTCCTTCATCAGCAGCCCCATGCGTTCCTGACTTTCGTTACCGACAATCTCTTTGGCTGATAGCGTCGGGTCGCCCACAGGGAGCTTACTCATGTCGATGTGTCCTCCCGTAGCTTCCACCAGCTCCGACAGGCAGTTGAGGTGACCTCCTGCCCCGTGGTCGTGGATAGACACGACGGGATTGTCGTCAGACTCTGCTATGGCACGAATCACATTTGCCACCCTCTTCTGCATCTCGGGGTTCGCCCGCTGCACTGCGTTCAGCTCTATACCACTTGTGTATTGCCCTGTGTTCACGGAAGAGACAGCCCCGCCGCCCATACCGATCCGATAGTTATCCCCACCAAGCAACACAACCTTCTCGCCGGGCTCGGGGTCGCCCTTGAGGGCATCGCGTTTATTTGCATACCCAACACCTCCGGCAAGCATTATCACCTTGTCGTAGGCGTACTTCTTATCATTCTCCTTGTGTTCGAACGTAAGAAGCGAACCGCATATCAGGGGCTGACCAAACTTGTTGCCGAAGTCGGATGCTCCGTTTGATGCCTTGATGAGGATCTGCTCCGGCGTTTGATAGAGCCATGGACGTGGGTCAAGAACCTTCTCCCATTCGCGGGAGCCTTCGGTTCTCGGATAGGCAGTCATGTAGACAGCCGTTCCCGCAATAGGTAGTGACGACCTTCCGCCGCCGAGGCGGTCGCGTATCTCGCCGCCCGAGCCTGTTGCTGCCCCATTAAACGGCTCCACCGTCGTCGGGAAGTTGTGCGTCTCTGCCTTAAGAGAGATGACAGACTCTATCTTCTTCACTTCATAGAAGTCGGGACGATCGCCCTCCACTGGTGCGAACTGCTCGATCACCGGACCCTCGTTGAAGGCAACATTATCTTTATAAGCAGATACCAACCTGTTCGGGTTCTCTTTCGAAGTCTTCTTGATAAGAGCGAACAGCGAGCTTTCCTTCTCTTCGCCATCGATAACGAAAGTACCGCCGAAGATTTTATGGCGGCAGTGCTCGGAGTTCACCTGCGCAAAGCCATACACTTCGCTGTCGGTAAGCCGGCGTCCTATCTTCGTGCTCACCTCGTTGAGGTACGCCACCTCTTCGTCGCTGAGTGCCAGACCTTCCCGGCGGTTATACTCCGCGATGTCTTCTATATGTACGATAGGGTCGGGCTTCTTGCCGGCGGTGAAGATGTCTTGGTTCAAGCCGTCGTAGATGCGCTGAAGCATAGGGTCGTGCTCCGCCTCTGCTGAGGAAACAGGGAAGTATTCCTCTATGCGGGAGATGCCCCGAAGCCCCATGTTCTGTGTTATCTCTACTGCGTTGGTGCTCCACGGCGTTATCATCTCGCGGCGCGGACCCACGTACCAACCCTCCATCGTCTCTGCTTGCAGAGGAGTGGCTTCGCTGAACAACCAAACGAGCTTTCGCACATCTTCGGAAGAAAACGCATGTGCTGCCTCTACCGCCAGCACTGTCTTTGTTGGAGATTGAAAGAATAGTATCATATCCTTGATTTGTTAGTGTCGTTAATGTGTCACAATATACGAACCGCAAATGTACATAAAATGCACCGATGTTTCCATTCCGCCATGAAATAACGCAGGTGCGCAGGGCTTCCCCGACGTGGTTTCCGCCTGCCCGCCGAGAAGGCGCGAAACTGCTCCGTAAGGCGCGAAAAATCTACTCCTCGAGTAGACACTCATCTACTCGATAAGTAGACGATCATCTACT
>CAVIFD010000222.1:0-3644 GCA_963641545.1 bacterium
TTTGTTTACAGTTGCTTTGTTTGCAGAAATGGTCTTAAAACTTAAAGTATCCACTGCTTGAAAAATTAATTAATTAATAACTCTAAAAACAAGCGCTTAGCCTTCAGACAACATTTGTCACACGGACACTTGACGTAACAATGCGCTAAAAACTAAACCCTTAGTACATTTCGATAATATTCGGCTCGCAAAGGTACGCCTTTTCCCAAAAACGCAAAACATTTGCCTGTCTTTTTCGTACCGCATCCTTGAAGGCAGAGTCAGGTCAATGTGCCTTGATATACTCCACAATCCAGGCTCCCACTTCACGCGTACCATAACGCGCTCCGCCTTCTGCCTGAATCTCCGGCGTACGCACAGAGGCATCCAAAGAGGCGTCCACTGCCCGGCGCACCAAAGCGCCTTCTTCCTTCATGTCGAAATATTCAAACAGCATTGCGACGGAAAGGATTTGCGCAAGCGGGTTGGCAATGTTCAATCCTTTTGCCTGCGGCCAGGAGCCGTGGATAGGCTCGAACACCGGTGTACCCTCGCCCGTGGAAGCCGACGGCAGCAGTCCCATCGAACCGCTGATGCACGAACCCTCGTCGGTGAGGATATCGCCAAAGGTATTCTCCGTAACCATCACGTCGAAAAACGTCGGCTCCTGAATCATACGCATGGCGGCATTGTCTACATACATATAATCGGTTGTCACCTCCGGATATTCAGGTGCCATCTCCTGCGCAATCTGTCGCCACAGGCGCGACGAAGCCAGGACGTTTGCCTTGTCCACAACGGTGAGGTGACGACGGCGACGCATGGCGTACTCAAAGCCCACCTTAAGGATGCGTTCAATCTCCGGACGGGTATACATATTGGTGTCGTATGCCTTGTCGTTGTCCTGATATTTCTCGCCGAAATACATGCCACCCGTGAGCTCGCGGATACAGAGGAAGTCGGCACCTTCCACCAGCTCTGCCTTGAGAGGTGACTTATGCAGCAGGCACTTGAACGTCTGCACCGGACGTATGTTGGCAAACAATCCCAACCGTTTGCGCATTGCCAGCAGCCCCTGTTCGGGGCGCACCTTTGCCGACGGGTTATTGTCGAACTTCGGATCACCCACCGCAGAAAAGAGCACGGCATCCGCCTTCTTACATATCTGATAGGTTTCCTCGGGGAACGGGTCACCCACCTTATCGATGGCATCCGCTCCGCAAATGGCATACTCATAACGGACTTCGTGTCCGAACTTCTCGCAAACAGCCGTCATCACATCCACGCCTACGGCGGAAATCTCGGGACCGATCCCGTCGCCCGGGAGAACGGCAATATTCAATTTCTTACTCATACCTATGTATTATCTCTATTGTTGTTCTATTTTGTTCAGCATCTTCAGTGTTGCCTTGATGGCAGCTTCCGTCTGGTCGGCATCAAGTCCGCGCGTCTTGAAGTCCACTCCGGCATAGTTCCAGCTGATGATGGTCTGCACGAAAGCATCGGTACGCCCGCCGGGAGGGATAGAAACGGAGTAGTTTGTCAACATCGGGAACGGACGACCAAGGTCGGAATAGATACGGCGAAGGGCACGCACGAAGGCATCATATTGTCCGTCACCCGAAGCCGACTCTTCGTATGCCTCGCCGTTGATTTCGATCTTCAGTGTAGCCACGGGACGAAGCCCCTGCGCCAGCGAGAGGGAATAGTTCAGGAGGCGGATACGTTGGTCTGCCATCGTATCGTGATGGAGCACATCACTAACGATATACGGAAGGTCTTCTGTCGTCACCATCTCTTTCTTGTCGCCCAGCTCAATGATACGCTCGGTAATCTTGCGCATGGATTCGTCGTCGACATCTATGCCCAGCGACTCGAGGTTCATGCGGATATTAGCCTTGCCCGAAGTCTTGCCGAGGGCATACTCGCGGACGCGCCCGAAACGTTCGGGGATAAGGTCGTTGAAGTAAAGATTGTTCTTGCTGTCGCCGTCGGCATGCACGCCGGCACATTGCGTGAAGACATGCTCGCCTATAATCGGGCAGTTAGGAGCAATATGTATGCCCGAATAGGTCTCAACAAGGCGGCTCGCGGCGTTTATCCTGTCTTCGCGGATGGAAGTCTGCCCGCCCAGATGGTCTTTTATCACGGCAATCACACTGCTTAGCGGCGCATTTCCTGCCCGTTCGCCGAGTCCGTTGATTGTGGTATGCACGCCCTGTATCCCTGCACGGACAGCGGAGAAGACATTTGCCACCGCAAGGTCGTAGTCGTTGTGGGCATGAAAATCGAAATGCAGATCGGGGTAACGGCAGATCATTTGCCGGCAATACTCGTAGGTGTTGTCGGGGTTCAGTATGCCCAACGTATCGGGCAGCATGAAGCGGCGTATCGGGAGGTCTTTCAACGCGTCAATCAGATGAAACACATAGTCGGGCGAATGTTTGATGCCGTTCGACCAGTCTTCGAGATAGAGATTGACCTCAATACCTTTCTCCGTTGCCATCGACACTACCGATCGGATATCGGCAATATGCTGCTCGGGCTGTTTGCCGAGCTGTTCGGTCACGTGCTTGTACGATCCCTTGCAGAGAAGGTTCACCACGCGGCAGCCCGCCGCCTCAATCCACCGGAGCGAAGTGTCGCCGTCCACAAAGCCGAGCACTTCGAGCTTGTGCAGATTGCCGGTGCGCTCAGCCCATGCCACCACGCGCTTCACGGCTTCGAACTCTCCGTCCGACACGCGGGCAGAGGCTATCTCCACACGGTTCACCCCAAGGTCGCCCAGCAGCATCTGCGTGATGTTGAGCTTCTCGTGGGCTGTGAAGGAGACACCCGAGGTCTGTTCCCCGTCGCGAAGGGTCGTGTCCATTATCTCTACCATAGTCTTCCTCTCAGGCTTTGTTGCGCGAAGCCTCGTAGGCTTCAATCTTCGATTTGTTGGCAAGCAGATAGTCTATGTCGTCGAGACCGCCCATGAGGCAGTCTTTCTTGTAGGCGTTGATGTCGAAATGCTCGCTACGACCCGTGGCGTTATTGCAGACGGTCTGCGCGGGCAGGTCGATGGTAAGCGTAGCCTTGGGGTCGGATGCTATGGAGGCGAACACCTCGGCGAGGAACTCGGGAGAGACAACCACAGGAACAATGCCGTTGTTCATGGAGTTGTTCTTGAAGATGTCGGCAAAGAAGCTGCTCACCACCACGCGGAAGCCGTATCCGGCAATGGCCCACGCGGCATGCTCGCGGCTCGATCCGCTGCCGAAGTTCTTCCCTGCAACAAGAATCTCGCCCTTATAGATACCCTTGTTCAACACGAAGTCGGGGTTCAAGTTGCCCGCCTTGTCGTAACGCCAGTCGCGGAAAAGATTGTCGCCAAAGCCTTCGCGCGTCGTGGCCTTGAGGAAGCGGGCGGGGATGATCTGGTCCGTGTCCACGTTCTCAAGCGGAAGGGGGACACAGGTTGATGTCAGTATATTGAATTTCTCTTTCATTTGATTCGTCTTATGGGTTAGTGTGTGCTTACATCAAATCGCGCGGGTCGGTAATCCTTCCCGTCACGGCAGCGGCGGCAGCCACCAGCGGACCTGCAAGGATGGTGCGTGCGCCCGGCCCCTGACGGCCCTCGAAGTTACGGTTGGAGGTAGAGACTGCGTACTTCCCTGCCG
>CAVIFD010000223.1:0-3641 GCA_963641545.1 bacterium
CATGGGCACCTCTTTGGTATATCCTCGCCACGCATACTGGCACGACTTGAAGTCCTGCTCCCTGCCCGTTAGGAGGCTCATCTCGCGTATGAAGTCGTCGGCAGTGATGGTGCCCTCCTCCAGGTCGCCGAAGATGCCGCTCTGTGTGTAGGGGTCCAGCCTTTGCTCGGCGTCAGCCAAACCTATCTCCTTGAAGTGCTCCACGGCTTGTGGCTGGTCGATGGTCATAATCACGCCGCCAAGGTCGAAGAGTATGTTTTTTATTTTCATTCTTTTGTTCTTTCCGTGATGAGTTAGAAATTCCGTGATGAGTTAGAAATGCTTCCTCGCCCTGTCCATCTCTCGGCGGTCTTCCTTTTCCTTCAGCGTCTGCCGCTTGTCGTATTCCTTCTTTCCCCGGGCAAGTGCGATGTCGAGCTTTGCGCGCCCGTTGCTGTCGATGAAGAGCAGTGTGGGCACGATGGTGAACCCCGGTTGCTTAGTTGCTTCCTGCAGGTTGCGAATCTCTCGTTTGTTGAGCAGCAGCTTGCGGTCGCGCTTGCTCTCGTGGTTGTTGTAAGAGCCGTAGAAGTATGGCGAGACGTTCATTCCCTTCACCCATATCTCTCCGTTGTTGATGTAGCAGAAGGTGTCGACGAGCGATGCCTTTCCCGCTCTTATCGACTTTATCTCGGTGCCGGTGAGCTGTATGCCAGCCGTGTAGGTGTCAACGAAGAAGTAGTCGAAGGCGGCTTTCTTGTTGCGTATGTTTACGGGGCTTTTCTTCCTCAGCAGTTCCTGTTCCTTGTTCATGTTCTGTTGTCGTTTCGTAGCGTGCGCCTCAGTGTGGACGTTGTGGCGCATGCGCTGTTGTGTGTTACTGTTTCTCCACCGTTGCGAAGTTGTCGATATGCTCGTCGACGTATCTTGCCACGGCTTCTGTCCATTCTTCTTCGTTCTCCACGAAGTCATCGTCGAAGTCGTCGAACTCAGGGAACTTCTCGAACAGAGCCATGAACTCCTCGTCGGTGCATTCGCGGGCTATCTCTTCGCCGTGGATCTTCCACAGTCTTTTTGCGTCGAACACCATTTTTGCCACGTCCTTGAGCCCCCATTGCCGCATCATGTAGGCAAAGGGGTTGTCGAAGATGAACGGTCCGTAGCCGTTGTGTATTAGCTGCACGAATCCTCCGTCCATCATCTCGTCGCGCATCCATAGATACGCCAGCAGCGTTGTTTGGTCGGCGTTGAGCTCTGCCATGCTTTCGGCAGTCAGCGTACCCCCCGCCGCGTTGAGAATGGCATCGGCAAAGAGCTTTATGAATTCGTCCATGCCGCCTTGTGCCGCCTTTATGATGTCCTGTTCCTTTATTATGGGTTTCATGATTTGTAGTCCTTTTGCTTGTCTTGCCCCGCGTGCCGAAGCTTGCGTCAGCTTGGGGCAATGGTTTTTTAGGATGCAAAGTTAGTGAAAATAGGGCGCATTGCAAAAGTATTTTCCCCTTTTCGGCTTAATGTCCCGTGGTAGGTGGCTTGTTAGCGTTCGTCTGCTTTCGGCAGCCTTCAGCCATGCGCTTTATCTGCTCAACGCGGGCTTCCCTGTTTTCGGGGTATCCGAAGCGTTCGTAGTAAGCCAGTGCCGAGTCGAGCATGTCTGTTGCCGTAGCCCAATCCTTGGCGTCCATGTAGCAGTAGGCAAGTCGGAAGTATGCGTCGCCTTTCTCCTTGTCGTAGCAGACGAGGAGCATCTTCTCGTACATGGGCACCGCCTTTTTGTATTCTCCGAGGAAGAAGTGGCTTTCGGCAGAGGTGAAGTAGTATACGCTTCTCTCGTGCGGAGCGTAAGCCTCCAGCTGGTCGATGTATGGGTCGATGTATGCGCACGCCTTGTCGTATTCCCATTGTTGGAAGTAGCAAAGTCCGATGTACGCCTTGAATCGTGGGTTGAGCGAGTATTTCCTGTCGAGCTTCGCCAGCAGCGAGAGAGCCTCGCTGTATTTCCCGCTGGCAAAATAGTCGAGAGCAATCTGCAGTTGCTCCCTGTCGGGCATCTGCGTTGCCGTCTGTGCCGTTGTTGTGGCGATGGGCATAACCGCAAGAAGCAGGGAAAAGATAAGCGTGGTAAGTTTGAGTGATGCTTTGTGGCGTTGTGACAAATCCTTTTCTCCGTGTTATGTTTATTCGGTGTAGAATTTAATGAGCTTCTCCAGTGCTGCTTGGCATACGGCACAGAACTGCGGGCATTGGTTCGTTCGCATACGGCAGTCCTGCACTCCGCGGTAAACGCCCTTCATGCTGTATCCGGCACCCTCGAAGAGTCCTACGCGTGTCTCAGCCACGTTCTTCTTCTCCGAGGTAGGGGTGGGGCAGGGGGTGCCCTTGGCAATGAGGTTCTCCCACTTGCCGTGGAAATCGGTCAGCGTGGTGATGTTAGCCTCCCATGGCTCCACGTCGTGCGGATACATGGGAATCTGCTCGAAGTCATAGGCGTATTCGTCGGCAAGCCCCGCAAAGCTATGGCCGAACTCATGCACTACCACCGGCTCATACTGCTTGTGCCCCGTGCTCACGAGGTTGAAGAAGTTGAGTATTCCGCCGCCTCCGTATTTGTCGGTGTTCACGAGGATGATGATATGTTCGTATGGCACACCCTGCAACAGGTCGTGCACCTGCTTTACGTTGAGCGTCGTCAGATAGCGGTCGCTGTAGAAGGTGTCGAAATGCGCCCCCACAGCCGTGTGCTTCCATTCGCCCCTCGAGGGGATGCTCGTGCCGCTGTCCTGCGATGGAGTCTTCACAGCCACAATGTTGAACCTCGGGCGATACGTCTTGAACGGCTCGTGACTGAATATCGCTTCTGTTGCCTGTTTAGCCTCGGCTATGAATTTCTGCATCTCGCCCTCTGTGTAGCCTTCGGCAAGGAAGGCGATGTTAATGCAATGGGTGGTGTCGGCAGCATGCTGCAACACGTCGTAGGGAGCGTGGCTGCCCGTCAGCCTGCTTATGAGGATGTCGCCCGGAGCAATCGTCTGCCTGAGCTGAGCCGATACCTCCCGGCGGTTGTTCTTCATGTATATGTATAGGTCGGCAGTATCTTTAGGCACGGGCATGAGGATAACGTTCTCGAACGACTTGCTCGACTCCTCTGCCTCAGGATATGACTGCCACTCCTGGAACAGCGTGGAGAGGGAGTTGCGGTAGATGGTCTGCCCCGTTCGGCGGTCTTTCAGCTCAAACTGCGTGTTGCCCTCCACGGGGTATTCGCCCAGGTGAGAGCGTCTGCCATACCAGCCAGCCGTGCGGCTCATGTTGTCAACGTAGATGTGTTGCTCCGTGGCGTTGCCCGCAAGGATGCAGTTCACGCGCAATGTGCTGTCGGTGAACCACTGGCTGAACTCCTGCGCTCCAGCCTGCATTGCCGTCGTTAGAACGAAGAGCATTGCGGCAGCCTTGGCAAGCATGTTCCTTGATGTAAGCGCAAAATGCTGATGAATGTTTATGGATATCAAATGTCGAACCATAGATGATATGTGATATACTGATAATATTAATATGTTATACCGATTACAATTATTGATAAGCAGATTATATCTTTGTGATTAGGTGATTATATATTATTGATAAGCAGATTATAATAATATGATAAGCAGAATATCTATTAG
>CAVIFD010000224.1:0-1311 GCA_963641545.1 bacterium
GGCCTTCAGCTCGTCGGGGAAAATAGGCTTGCCAATGTATACATCCACCGTCTTCCCCCGTTTGTTGAATGCCTCGGCAGGGATACGCAGCGTGCGTATCTTCCAGCTTATGCGCCCCAGCCGATAGAAGAAACGGGAGTTCAGGAAGTCGAAACAGATGGGATAGACAGAGACACCGGCCCGGCGGATCAGCCGGATCACGCTATGTGTCCACGGCAGGTCGCGCACGTCCTTTTCCTTTTTATTATAGAACGAGATTGCCCCCGCCGGAAAGAAACCTATCGGATGACCTTCCTTCAGGCGTTGCAGTGAATAGCGCACGCCGTTTATGTTCGCGGGGTTCGGACCGTTGCCGGTGGAGTCGGGGAGGACGGACACGAAATTGTCTTTCATCGCACCTATCTTCCCCAATATCCCGTTTACCATCACCTTGAAGTCCGGTCGGCGTGCTGCCATGATGTCTATCAGCATGATCCCGTCGATCGAGCCGATGGGATGGTTGGAGACGGTGATGAACGCCCCTTCCGGCAGTGTGTCGAGCACCTCTGCATTGTGCAGGCGATACTTTATATCGATCAGAGGGTCGCGCAGTATGGCTGAGGTAAACTCCGCTCCCCGCAGATGGCATGCTGCGGCATGCACACGGTTTACTTTGTCTACGCTTAACCATCGGATTAACCTTTTCCCCAAGAATGTGCCTATGCGGCTTCTGAAAAACGGGAAGTCCTTCTGTAAGTCGTGAATGTCTATCACACTCTCTTTCATGGCTCACTTATCGATAAATGATTCGCACATCTTCTCGTGCTTGTGCATCGACACCATCAGAACGGTGTTCAGAACGATTATCTCGTAGAGAAAATATATCCACACTTCGCCTATCAGCACGACGATGAACATGATCATCGTGCGGCCGTTGAACGTCAATAGGTCTATGTAGCGCATCAGGGCGCGGCTCTGACGGCGAAACTCCGTCCGCACGTTCTCCGGAATGTCGTCTCCGTACTTGCTGTGAAGGCTTTGCAGCATACGTTGCAGCGACGGGGTCGCCTTTACCTGAAGCAACGTATATCCTCGGTAAAGGAAGTAGAACGTCTTGTTGATGCCGAGCTTCATTTCCTTATGGCGCATCCTTACCTGCTCCAACGACTGAAACTCCGAGCCCTTGTCACGGCTGATGAAGTAAAGATGCAGCGTCTTGTAGTAGTCGGTAATGTTTGCCTGCACAAGATGAGACAATCCGGAGGCTACAGCCAAGGCGAAGAACCAATACGTGCCGTACTCGTGCGACAGCCTGAGGGCAAAGCCTACATA
>CAVIFD010000224.1:1321-3617 GCA_963641545.1 bacterium
TCGATACAAACCAGATGTCGCCGGCAAAGCCGTCGAGTATGCGCCCGATTGCCGACTTGATACCCGTCAGACGAGCCAGCTGACCGTCCACGCAGTCGAGTATGTTCGCAAGAACCAATACCAGGATACCACAGAGGGTATACACCAAATCTTCGTGGTAAAACATATAACCTGCGGCAGCCCCCACGAAGATGGAGACGATGGTCACCATGTTAGGGGTTACACCCGTACCCCGCAACGCGCGGGCAATGCGAAAACCTATCGGACGATAGAACGCCCTGTCCACGATGTTTTCCGTCTCTATCGATTTCAGCGATGCTTCGTATTCCTTATCCAAATTACTCATTCCTCTGCTCTACTTATACGAATATCCGCCGTCTGCAACGACCACTTCGCCATTCAAATAACCATTCTCAATCAACATCCTGTACACTTCCGCTATCTCCTCCGGCTCACAGAAGCGACCCAAAGCAACTTTCCCCTCTATGTTTCTGCGTATCTCCGCAGGCTTGGTCTTCTGCCATTCGGTGTCGACAAAGCCCGGGGCAACTGCGTTCACACGCACCTTGTAGGGCGCAAGGAACTTGACAAGGTTCCTCACCAACGCATGCACGGCACTCTTCGTCACGCCGTATGCCAAGGAAACGGAGTGTGGCTGTATGCCCATGAGCGAGCCTGTGAAGACGACGCTGCCGCCCGTGGCCATCCTGCCCGCGATGCGTTGCAGCAGGAACACGGGGAAATGCACGTTGGCAAAGAACACCCGCTCCCATGCCTCGAGCGTCAGATCCTCGAACCTGTCGCGACACGTCAGCCCGGCATTGAGCACCAAGGCATCCGGACGTATCCCTCTCTTCTCCAAGTAAGCCTCTATCTTGTCTATTGATTTTGCATCCGTAACATCCGCCTGCAACGCGTCCGCATCAATCCCGAACTCCTGCCGCAGGCTCCGGCATGTCTCCACAGCCTTTTCCGTGTCGGAAGCGTAGGTGAGCACCACGTCGTATCCTGCCTTCCCGAGACAGGCAGCCACAGCCTTACCTATACCTTTCGTGCCGCCGGTAATCAAAGCATATTTTCCCATGATTTGTTGTGCTTATTCCTCTCCCGTTCCCTTTACAATGTCGGGCTTGACGTTTCGCTGATGTTTAAGGCTCTCCTCGTAAGAGTCGTGGATGGTCTTCTTCAGGTTCGAAGACGACACCCCCGCTCCGTACGGGAAGTAGAACACCTGCACGCCCAGGTCCTTCAGGTAATCGTATTTGCCGAACCAGTCGTCGCCCACCACGAAGGCATCGATGTTCAGCTTCTTCACAATCTCAGTATGATCCAGCGTGTGTTGCGGTATGACAATGTCCGGCGTCTTCAATGCCTCGATAATCTGCAGACGCTCGTGAAACGGTATGATGGGCTTTGCCTTGTAAGAAGTAACCAACTCGTCTGTGCTTACCCCGACGATAAGGATGTCCGCCAGGCTGCGGGCGTAGTTAATCATCCGAAGATGATTGTAGTGAAACATATCGAATGTCCCGGAAGTGTATACGATTGTTTTGTCTTTGAACATAACTTTTATCCTGTTTTCGAACCGCAAACTTACGGAAACTTTTCTTGCCGCAAAAAGAATGGTGTTCAAAACCCGCCCGTCCACCCCTTCCGTATGTCGCAGGAAGGCATTGTCGCCTGTTTTCGGGGTTCATGCAGTTTTGGGAACGGCAAGATTGCGCATGCAAAACCCTCATGCAAATTGCCTCGTCAAAATTCGCGACAGGAGCACTTTTGGGAAAAGTTACGCCGTCACGATGCGTGCCGGTAACATCTTTTAGAAAAGCCATGCCGGCACGATGCGTGACAGTAACACATTTTAAGAAGGTGGTCCTGTCACCGCAGGTTCCGGCGTCACTTTTCCCGTAGCGGTGCTGAAATCACCTCCGCCGGCACGACTTTTCCCAAAAGTGACGCTGAAACCACCTCCGCCAGCGTCACTTTTTCCGTAGCGACGCTGAAACCACCTCCGCCAGCGTCACTTTTTCCGTAGCGGTGCTGGCGGAGGCTTTTCCGGCTGTCCCGCACAGTCTGCTCTATTGCATCAAGACCTTTACGGCTGTATCGCCAATTCGAACAATGGCAATGTCGCCCTTGCGGAGACCTGTCGGGATTGTCACGGCACTTCCTGCAACATTCCCCGAGCCAATCACCATGCCCGTCATGGAATAAACCACCACGCGTGTGCCGTCTTTTGCGCCGCTGATGTTCAATGCGCCGCCGCCCGTCTGTATCGTCACCTTCTCAGCGTTGA
>CAVIFD010000225.1:0-3616 GCA_963641545.1 bacterium
TCGCTGCCGATGATGCGGAGAGCTTCCTTGAGGCAGGGGTTGTCGTCGTTGATGATCCCGAAATACTCGCTCATGTCGAACAGGTCGCGGGCTATGAGTGCCTTCAGCTGAAGGGTGATGAGGGGCTTGGAGCGGTTGTATTCCGTTTCGTTGAACGCTACCTTCTCCTTCTCGCCGAGCGCGACAAGCTCTTGCAGCAGTGTTTCGGGCACTGTGAAGTCTTTCTTGTAGCGGCTGAACTTGGGATAGCTCCCCGTCAGTGTGGCGCGGTTGCGGTCAACGTATGTCATGGCGATGCGGTTCACTGCCCCGCTTGCCACCAACTTGCGGTGGTAATCCGTGTAGCGCGTTGTGTCGATGGGTACAAACACGTCGGGCATGATGCCTCCGCCGCCATAGACGGTGCGCCCTGTCACGAGGGTGGAGTATTTCATCGAGTCGGGGAAGTGGATGCTGTCTGCACTCATCAGCTCGCCACGGTTGTAACGGTCAATCAGGTCGCGGTTATAGTCTTCTGTCTTGCCGTTGACGTAAGGCTTCTGTATGCTTCGCCCCGTGGGGGTGTAGTAGCGCGACACGGTAAGGCGTATCATGGAGCCGTCGGGCAGTGGGATGGCTTTTTGCACCAAGCCCTTGCCGAAGGTGCGTCTGCCCACAATCACCCCTCTGTCCCAGTCCTGCACAGCTCCGGCGAGTATCTCGCTGGCGGAAGCCGACGATTCGTCGACGAGGATAACCAGTCTGCCCTCTTCGAAGCATCCCTTCCTCGTCGCCTTGGCTTCCTCACGCGGCTGCCTGTTGCCCACGGTGTAGACAATCAGTTTGTTTTTGTCGAGAAACTCGTCCGCCAAATCTATGGCAATGTTGAGGAAGCCTCCGCCGTTGCCCTGAAGGTCGAGGATGAGATGTTTCATTCCCTGCTTCTTCAGCTGCTCTGCCGCGCTGCGAAACTCGTCTGCCGATGTCATGGCGAAACGCCCCAGCTTGATGTATCCCGTCTCCTTGTCTGCCATGTATGCCGCGTCCAAGCTGGTGACGGGCACTTTCCCGCGGGTGATCCTGAACTCCATCAGCTCGGGGTTGTTTCCGCGCATCACCTTCACGTTTACCTTCGTCCCCTTTGGTCCGCGCAGACGTCTCATGACATCCGTCGTCCGCATCTTCACTCCGGCAATGAGTGTGTCGTCGACCATGATAATGCGGTCGCCTGCCATCAAGCCCACTTTCTCGGACGGACCTCCCGGGATGACCTGAATGACATAGAGCGTGTCGGTAAGCATATTGAACTGTATGCCTATGCCGTCGAAGTTTCCTTCCAAAGGCTCGGTCATTGCCTTCGTCTCCTCGGGGTCGGTGTATGTGGAGTGCGGGTCGAGCTTCTCAAGCATCCCCACGATGGCATCTTCCACCAATCGGGAGTTGTCCACAGTGTCGACGTAGAGGTTCGAGATGGCATAGAGAGCCATGGACAGCTTGCGGGCATCCGCATTCGGTTTCTGTGCTGCTGCCGTCGTGAAGAGGGCGGCAAGAAGCAGCGATGTTATGATTCGCTTCATTATATATTCTTTCTGTTATGAATTTTCTTTCGGGACGAACGGCGAAACGTCTTTGCCGAACCTTATCAGCTCGCGTACGACGCTTGAGCTGATGTGTGCATATTCCGGCTCCGTGAAGAGGATAACCGTCTCGATGCCGCTCAGACGGCGGTTGACATCGGCAATGGTCTTCTCGTATTCGAAGTCTGCCACGCTGCGCACTCCCCGCAGGATAAAGCCCGCGCCCAGCGTCTTTGCCAGGTCCACAGTGAGAGTATCGTAAGACACTACCCTCACGCACGGCTCGCCGTGATACAGACGGCGGATGGCTTCCATACGTTCCTCAAGAGAGAAGAGAGTGTGCTTCGCATCATTGATGCCGATGGCAACGACAACCTCGTCGAACAGCCCCAGTGCGCGGCTGACCAATGCCTGATGCCCGAGGGTGAAAGGGTCGAACGTCCCGGGGAAAACAGCGATGCGTCTGTTTGTGTTACCTTCCATAGTCAATTAACGAGGTCTTCTTCTATTACTAAGTTGTCGATGATGAAGTTTTGCCGCTCCATCGTGTTCTTGCCCATGTAGAACTCGAGCATGTCCTTCACAAGGTCTTCTTTCTTCAGCGTCACGGGGTCGAGGCGTATGTCTTTGCCTATGAAGTTGCGGAACTCGTCGGGCGAGATCTCTCCCAGACCTTTGAAGCGCGTTATCTCGGGGTTCTTCCCTATGGCTTCGATGGCTGCCAGGCGCTCCTCTTCCGTGTAGCAGTAGTATGTCTTCTGCTTGTTGCGTACGCGGAAAAGCGGCGTCTGCAGGATGAAGACATGGTTTTGCTTTATAAGGTCGGGGAAGAACTGCAGGAAGAAGGTTATCAGCAAGAGGCGTATGTGCATGCCGTCCACGTCGGCATCCGTCGCGATGATGACCTTGTTGTATCTCAGTCCTTCCAGTCCGTCCTCTATGTTCAGGGCTGCCTGCAGGAGGTTGAACTCTTCGTTTTCGTAGACAATCTTCTTCGTCAGTCCGTAGCTGTTGAGCGGCTTGCCGCGTAGGCTGAAGACGGCTTGCAGGTTCGGGTCGCGGCTCTTTGTGATGGATCCGCTTGCCGAGTCTCCCTCGGTGATGAAGATGCAGCTCTCTTCCGTGCGGTCGCCCTTGGAGTCGTTGAGGTGGATGCGGCAGTCGCGCAGTTTCTTGTTGTGCATGTTTGCCTTCTTCGCCCTTTCGCGTGCCTGCTTGGTTACGCCGGCAATCGCCTTGCGTTCCTTTTCCGACTCCTGTATCTTGTGAAGCAGTATCTCCGACGTTGCGGCATCCTTGTGGAGATAGTTGTCGAGCTCTTTCTTGATGAAGTCGCCGATAAACTTAGCCACCGTCGGACCCTCCGGACCAACGTCTTTGGATCCGAGCCTCGTCTTCGTCTGGCTTTCGAACACCGGCTCCTCCACCTTGATGCTGATGGCGGCAACGATGCCCGCGCGGATGTCCGAATATTCGAAGTTCTTGTTGTAGTATTCCTTGATGACGCGCCCGAGGGTCTCGCGGAAAGCCGAGAGATGCGTTCCGCCCTGCGTTGTGTATTGTCCGTTCACGAACGAATAGTATTCCTCGCCGTACTGGTTGCTGTGGGTGATGACCACCTCGATGTCTTCTCCGCGCAGATGGATGACGGGGTAGAGCGGCTCGGTGGTCATGTTCTCGTTCAGCAGGTCTACCAGTCCGTTGCGAGAGTAGAACTTCCGCCCGTTGTACATGATGGTCAGCCCCGAGTTAAGGAAGACATAGTTCTTCAAGAGGCTCTCGATAAACTCGTCTCTGTAGCTGTATTCGCCGAAGATCTCCCTGTCGGGGATGAAGCGGACAAGTGTGCCGTTGGCTTCGCCTGTCGGCTGTATGTCTCTCTCCTCGGAGATGACCGCCTTGCTGTATTCAACCATCTTGCATTCCCCGTCGCGGAAGCCGGAGATAAGGAAACTGCTGCTAAGGGCATTCACGGCTTTGATGCCGACACCGTTCAGACCGACGGACTTCTTGAAAGCCTTGCTGTCGTATTTCGCGCCTGTATTCATCCGGCTGGAGAC
>CAVIFD010000226.1:0-3615 GCA_963641545.1 bacterium
TGCCCTTCATGCACTTTTTTGTCAATACGTTCGACATCCCGCGGTCGATACACAGCGTGCACGGCTCTCCTTTCCTTAGGCATGAGTATGAGGGGCAGACCAACTTGTAGTCGTGCAGCGTCCAAACCACCTTTATCCCTTTCCTGTGCGCCAGCTCGCCGATGAGCGGCGAGAGATAAGAGTGGACGTTGTTCATGTGCAGCACGTCGGGCTTGAATGTGTCCGCCAGTCGTTCGAACTTCCTCTTAACCTCGTTCGAAGAAAAGATGCGGCACGCCGCTTTCAGCTTGTCGGCAAGCCCTCCGTCGAAACGGACTTCGCTCGGGAAATACTGCTCCCACTCCGAGGGGAAGTTTTGCGGATACTGCATGCTGAAGAAGGCCACCTCGTGACCCTTGGCTTTAAGCAACTCCTCCAAAGCCATGGCTGCGATGCAGTCGCCCCCTCGGTTGTAGTAAAATTTATTAGCGATGAGAATTTTCATTGGCAAGAGATGTTTTCATGTGTTTTAAGGACAGTCCCAACAGCATCATCACGAACAATCCTCTGTTGTGCGTTATCGTCGAGTCGCTCGTGCACTCTATCAGGAAGAACAGTATTATGAGGATTGTGATTGCGAAATATTTCATGTTTATCTTCTCCCTCAACATCCTTGAGGCTTTTAATGCGATTGTGCCCCAAAACAAGAAGAACAGAGCAGCCCCGACAACGCCAAACTGCGCCAATGCCGGATAATAAGTGTCTGCAATGAATTTGGGATCGCTTGCCGTCAGTCCATGCATGATGTTCATCCCGTAGTCGTTGTAGATATGCGAATAGTATTCCCCCGAGGCAAAGGTGGCATACGTGGCAAATCCGGAACCGAAGGGGAAATAATCCGCAAACACATTCGCAGAGAAATAATACAAAGCCATGCGGGCGTATAAGTCTTCAACGGCTCTTCCTCCGCCAAATCCCCCTTGAATAAAATAGAGATTGATCTTGCCCCATGCGACGATGGCTGTCAGCACCAGCGCCACGGCAATCAGCATCGAGTTCTTCAGATTGAACTTCATCCTGAAGCTGCTGTTCAGATAGAACACAAGGAACGTTGCCAGCACGAAAAAACCATACGCCTTCGACCTTGTGGAGAGAAGGCTGATGGAGAGAATGGCAAGGAACACCATCTTGTCTTTCATCGCATAGTCGCTGCAAAACAGATAGGTCAGTGCCATAATGGTTGCTGCCGTTGCCAAGCGCGACTGATGCCCCAACAGCATCTTCAATATCTTATCATCGAATAAGCCGACTATCCCGACGAGCAGCAAGTATATGGTAAACACGCCGACAACAAGTCTTATGTTCCGTTTCATCTGCTCGCTAAACCGAGGCGCAAAGGCGTAGACGGTGAAGAACGCGATATAGGGCTTAAACTGGATGATGAAGTCGGATATGATGGCCGCCTTCGTGTTGCAGTGAATATAAAAGGAGTAGACGAGGTAGAAGATAAACACAGCGATGGTTATCAGAAACATTTTGTTGAACGACCAGTTCGGGGTGTGGAAAACGTAGTAGCCATACAACATGCAAAGCCCTAATGCGCAAAGCTCGTCCACGAAACTGAAATACTTCGTCGTGTCGTAGAAAATCACACCAAAAACGATCGTGAAGAGAAAGAGCAGGTAGAATGTATTGTCGATGAACTTTTGTAGCACGGTAATCTCAGACTGTTTTGCGTATACATGACTAACGATAAGATACCGTTTCTATTGTAGGGCTGCTGCTGTTTTTCGCTCCGAAACAGGTTATGTAGATATTCTTCTCTTGCGTGTCGATGGCATAGATGGAAAAGCTGTTGCTGCTGATGCTGCCGCTCTTCCTTTCTATTTTTACGTAATTGTTGTTTTGAAGATCGGGCGAGAGCGTGTTTGCCAGCAACATGATCTGCTTGGCTTGCGAGCTGTCGCTGCATTCCACTTCGAAGTGTGCCGGCGTGTGAGCGTGCCCTCCCATATAAGCAACAAATTCACCCGGGGTGTTTGTAAAGTCGGCTTCGACCGACAGTTTCTCGTAGGGCGGGCAGGTCATTTCGTATTTCCTGCTGAGCGTCTCTTTCTTGATGAAGGCATTTATGATGTCCGGTATCATCTTTTCGCTGTACAGGTGAGTGCCCGAACACATATAAGTGGACAGGTCTCTGGAGAACGGCTGCAGGGGATGGTGGTTCAAGATGACGACATGATGGTTCGTTGTCATGCCCTCTGTCAGGGCAGTGTTTATCAGCCAATCCACCTGCGCCTTTGTGATGCAGCTTTTGAGCAGGGTGTTGTATTGAAAGCCATCCTGGTCGGTGTTGTCCAGCGCGATAATACGGATGGTTCCTCCCGAAGGATTGCTCAAGTCGGCATAGTAGTAGTTCTCGCCCGACGGCTGATGAAGCGGGTGATTTGTTTTCGCGAAAAGCAGATTGTTTAAGGCTTGCTTGCTCAGATAAAAGCCCGTGTTTTCGGTCAGCATGTTTGCATCATGATTGCCTGTGCAGACAAAGCTCGGGACTCTGCTACCTTCGAACAGAAAAGAGATGAAAGCCTTGATGTATGCCGTGGCATCCGATGCCGTTGTCTCTTCGTTGTTGCTGATGAAATCGCCCGTTGCCACCACCATGTTGATCTCCAGACTGTCGATATTTGCAAACGCAACGGCTTCCTTCAGGTTCTTGGGGGAGCTGTAAAGATTGTCCGCAGTCCATGAGGAAATATGCGGGTCGGAGATATGCACGACTTTGAAGCGTTCGTAGGTGCTCGAGTTCTTGAAACTCCCGGAATCTGCGCTATTCATAATCTGCATCAGATAATCCGACGCTTCTTTTGCGTTTTGTTGAAAAGCAGTCAATTCCTCTTTTCCTTCTTCGTCGGAGCTGCAACCGCAGAAGACGAAAACGGAAAGAACGATACATGACAGATAGTGGAAATATTTCATCATTGTTTGTTGACCTTTTGCGTGGGAGCAAAAGTATAAAAAAAGAACATATCCCCCGTCACGGCGGAATCAATGCCTCCCCTTGGAGCACCCGCAACAGCCCCGGCATGCCGCAGACGAGTGCCTGCCTTTGCCGAACATATTAAATATCTTCTTTCCGACATACAACGCAGTAAGCAGACCGATAATGATTATCGCTATTTCTTGCCACATAAAAACTCCTCCTAACTAATTAATCCAACAAACAAACTACCGGTTTGGTAGACGGCAAACGAAACAATCCACGCCAGGATGCAGGTGTAGGCTATGACGAACAATCCCCACTTCCATGAGCCCGACTCGTTGACAATGGCCGATACCGTTGCGATGCAGGGAAAATAGATGAGCACAAACAACATCAAGCTTAAAGCAATCAAGGGCGTGAACACCGGTTGCCCGTCTTCATCCATATCTTGTTTTATGCGTTCCGACAATGCAATGTTGCCATCGTCCTCCTCGCCGGTATACAACACACTCAGCGTACTTACAACAACCTCCTTGGCTGCCATACCGGTCAGGAGGCTTACGCTCATTTTCCAGTCGAACCCGAGCGGATGGAGCACGGGTTGGATTGTCTGCCCAATCCTTCCGATATACGAATTCTTCTGATACTCTATG
>CAVIFD010000227.1:0-3588 GCA_963641545.1 bacterium
ACATTATATATACGCTTGTTCATCAGATTGGCAAAGGAAGTATCCTTAAACACAAGGTTCCGAAAGTCCGGTATTCCGCTCATAACGATTTCACTGAATATTTTTACGCGCCCAAAAGTAGGGAAAATACACATTGAAAGACATCACCACTCCGAACATACACCCCCAAAGCGGGCATTTCTCTGTCAAAAAGAAAGCAAAACACTTTGCCGATCTATATGATTACCTACTTTTGCCGACATATTGTTATTCTAAAAAGCAAGAAACGCTATGAAGACAGAAGTCATTTTATCTGCATTGGAGGCAAAGCACCCCGGAGAAAAGGAGTACTTGCAAGCCGTTAAAGAAGTTCTTTTATCGATAGAAGACGTGTATAACCAACATCCCGAGTTCGAAAAGGCGAAGATTATCGAACGCCTGGTGGAACCGGAGCGTATCTTCACGTTCCGCGTCCCCTGGGTCGACGACAAAGGCGAGGTGCAGGTCAACCTCGGCTATCGCGTGCAGTTCAACAACGCAATCGGTCCGTATAAGGGAGGCATCCGCTTCCATCCGTCCGTCAACCTCTCGATCCTGAAGTTCCTGGGCTTCGAACAGACATTCAAGAACGCGCTGACCACACTGCCGATGGGCGGTGGCAAGGGCGGCTCCGACTTTGCCCCTCGCGGAAAGAGCGACGCAGAGATAATGCGTTTCTGTCAGGCGTTCATCATGGAGCTGTGGCGCAACCTTGGTCCGGACCGCGATGTACCCGCCGGAGATATAGGCGTAGGCGGACGCGAAGTGGGTTATATGTATGGAATGTACAAGAAGCTGGCGCGTGAAAACACAGGTACTTTCACCGGCAAGGGCATGGAGTTCGGTGGGTCTATCCTCCGTCCTGAAGCAACCGGCTACGGTGCGCTCTACTTCGTTCACCAGATGCTCGAAACACACGGTATCGACATAAAAGGGAAAACGGTTGCCGTCTCCGGCTTCGGAAACGTGGCATGGGGAGCAGCCAAGAAGGCGACAGAGCTTGGAGCCAAGGTCGTGACTATCTCCGGTCCCGACGGGTACGTATACGATCCTGACGGCATCTCGGGCGACAAGATCGAATATATGCTGGAGCTTCGCAACAGCGGCAACGACATAGTTGCACCTTATGCCGACGAATATAAAGGTGCAACGTTCTTCCCCGGTAAGAAGCCTTGGGAGCGGAAAGTGGACATTGCCCTTCCTTGCGCCACACAAAACGAGCTGGATGCCGACGATGCGCGCAAGCTGATCGACAACGGCACTCTCTGCGTGGCTGAAGTATCCAACATGGGATGTACGGCGGAAGCAGTCGACATTTTTATCCATCACAAGCAGTTGTTTGCTCCGGGCAAGGCTGTCAACGCCGGCGGGGTGGCGACTTCGGGACTTGAAATGACGCAAAACGCCATGCACATCTCATGGACCGCCGCAGAAGTGGATGCCCGCCTGCATCAGATCATGAGTGCCATCCACGAACAATGCGTTGCCCACGGCAAGGAGGGCGATTACGTGAACTATGTAAAAGGTGCCAACATCGCCGGCTTTATGAAGGTGGCAAAAGCAATGATGGCACAAGGCATCGTATAATCCGCCTTGGCATATTATTTGTATTTTCCGCTGTACAAACGTTCAACTCAAAAAAGTAAACATTATGATGTTAAGTAAGGAATTATCGAAAGCTTTCAATGAGCAGGTGGAAGCCGAAATGTGGTCGTCGAACCTGTATTTGTCAATGTCTGTCTATTTCCAGAAGACCGGACTCAGCGGTTGTGCACACTGGATGAGGAAGCAGGCAGAAGAGGAAATGGAGCATGCGCACAAGATGATCGATTTCGCCATCGACCGTGGCGGCGACATCACAATCGGTCAGGTCAATGTTGTCCCGACTGCGTGGGGTACTCCGCTGGAGGTGTTCGAGCATGTCTACAAACACGAGCAACACGTATCCGAACTGATCGACAAGATGGTCGACATTGCCGAAAAGGATCACGATCATGCTGCCGAGGACTTCCTCTATGGTTTCGTTCGCGAACAGGTGGAAGAAGAAGCGTCGGCACGGGCTATCATGGAAAAGATGAAGATGTATGGCGAGAATCACGCCATCCTCTTGGATCACGAGCTTGGGAAAAGATAAAATCTTTCCATAACGATAGAGAGAGACTCCGGTCTTCGGCTTTCGCCTTGGATCGGAGTTTTTTTTATTTCCTGACCTTTCCGGGGTTCTTCGACACGAAATCTTTCCAGCCGGAGTATTTCTTCTCGGAAACAAGACTGTTTGTCTGGAAATAATGACACACGGCAGCTGCCAATCCGTCGGTAGCGTCGAGCTGTGGCAACATCGACTCGTCGGGGATATGAAGGAAACGCCGTAACATATCCGCAACCTGCTCCTTGGCGGCACTCCCGTTGCCGGTGATTGCCATCTTTATTTTCAGCGGTGCGTATTCGAATATCGGCACTTCCCTTTCCAAAGCCGCTGCCATGGCAACGCCTTGCGCCCGCCCCAGTTTCAACATACTCTGCACATTCTTCCCAAAAAACGGTGCCTCAATCGCCAGCTCATCGGGATGATATTGGTCGATAAGAGCCATGACACGTTCGAATATCTTTTTCAGCCGCAGATAATGGTTCTCGTATTTATTCAGTTGCAACACGCCCATAGCTTCCAACGCGGGTTTGTTTCCTGTAATCTTCAAAACCCCGTACCCCATCACAATCGTCCCGGGGTCTATCCCCAATATAATCCGATCTTTCGTCATCTCTCCAAGGATATTTCTTCCAACAACGTGCTGAAGCCAACGACCTTTGCCCCAAACCGCGCCACCAACTCCTGCTGCAACGCCTGCCCCTCCGACTCGAGCCACCACTCCAATGTCTCCTGATTTTTTACGCGAAACTGAACACTATAACTCGCAGCCTCCCCGTCCCCCACGCCACCAAGGATTCGGTGCATGCGCGGCGACATCAAAAACCCGCCCGAAGCCGCACGGGGGATATAACTCTCCTTCAGATACTCTAAGCACTCGCCGAGGACATCCTTTTCGATACAATATGTTGTGTTGTAGATAATCATCTCACTGCCTGAAAAATCGCCGACAAAAGTAACGATTATGGAAAGAATAGAGAAAAGGGAATACGCCGTTTGGAAAAGGCCTATGGCCGGGTAACTCTTACAAAGGATAATATCAACAAGCGGGGCTATAACAAGTCCCTTAAGATGGAAGGCGACGTTCTCGGAAGATTTTTGGGGTACGCATTGTTGGAGTCAGGGAAAAGGGCAGCGTGGCACAAAGGTTCTTCCATCCTCAATGTGCAAGTGGCTTTGTCATTTGACAAGATGGCTTTGTACCCCTGCAAAGTGGTTTCGAAAGTTTTCAAGATGACTTCGTACCCCTGCAAAGTGGTTTCGAAAGTTTTCAAGATGACTTCGTACCCCTGCAAAGTGGTTTCGAAAGTTTTCGAGATGGCTTTGTACCCATGCAAAGTGATTTCGAAAGTTTTCGAAGACTATTTGCAAGATAAAAATCCCATTTTTCTTTTTGTTGAAAAGAAATTGCTACCTTGCGAACC
>CAVIFD010000228.1:0-3583 GCA_963641545.1 bacterium
GTGTCTGAGAGCAGGATATGGACCGTTCCGGATGTTGCCGCAGAGAATATGCGGACGGCACTGCCGTTGGTAACGCGGGTGTTGGCTGATGCCGAGCCGTATTGTATGACAGGGTCGACGAACAGGGAGGTGCTCATCGGCAAAACAGGATGCGCGGTTGCCTCCATCCACTCGCCACGGTAGTTTATCCACGCCGTGTTCTTGCTCGTTTCCCCCTCGGGGAGGTTGTAGGCAGAGAAAGAAGTGCCCTCGGATGCCGACGAGATCTTGTAGCCGACAAAGAAGCCGCCTGAGACATGCACCGGCTTGGAGAAGGCAACAAACGACACCTGGTCTCTGTTCAGGGGCTTGACGGTATTGACGAAATCCACCTTGTTGTCTGTGGTCACGAACGAAGGGCGGAACGACTCGGTGTGAAGCAAGGTCTCCGGCTTGTCGCCACCGCCGTAGACGGTGATCTCCACGTCCACCGCCGCGTCTTGGGTGATGGATGGAGTCGCGATGTAGGCACCAAACACATCTGCCTCGCCGGTTATCTTGTATGCCTCGGCAAATTCATTCATGCCGAGAGAATTGTTTCCGAACGCGGCGCCGCTCTCGGGAGAAGGCAAGAGGGTGGCTTCCATCTTCTCCTGCTTGCCGCTCCCCTCCACATTGCTCAGGCGGATGCAGGGTGTCTGACCATAAGGATCGATGCCGTCGCAGAGCCGTTCAGTGTTTGTACCCTGCGGATCGAGCCAGGCTTTGAGCTGTTTGTCGGCATCCGAAGACGCTTCCCAGCTTTGGCTCAAGGCAAAGTAGTAGTCGTTGTAAGGCGACGGACAGCTCGACTCTCCTCCCGACAGCCCTCCGACTATCCTGTTGTTGCCGTCGAACAGTCCGGAGCCGGAAGAGCCGCCGGAAGTGCTGCCTGCGGTCCATTCCTTCACATGCCAATGCCCGTTCTCGATGAAACCTATCTCTCTCTCGGGGTAGCTTGCCTGCTCGATGGCATCGGTCATGTTGACCCTCTTCACGGATCCGTTCGGGTGGTGTATCCCCGCGTAAGGAGCTGTGCCCTCGTCTCGTGCATTCCATCCGGCATAATACGGCTGATAATAGGCAGGGGGCGTTTCCGTGAGCTCCAGAAGAGCCATGTCTGTCTTCTCGTTGGTTGCCCTGAAGTATGTGGAAGCCATCGACATCTCTTCCGTACCTCTCATGACCACATTGCAAAGGGGACTTTCGTAGTTGAAGAACGTGACGATGTTTCCGGCAATCGCCTCGTAGTCGGGATTGGTGACGGTGAACTGCTTGTTCAGACAATGTGATGCCGTCAGGAGGTAGGGCCTGCCGTCGTTCAGGGTGTTGTTGATAAGTGTGCCGGAGCACGCCGTCTCGCCATTGATGATGATGAGCACCACGCTGCGCTCTATGTCGTCGTAGCTGTCTGTCGTCTCCTTGAAGCACGCCGGCGTGTTCATGCACCAATGACTTGTCGTGTTGTTGTCTCTGGGTTCGTATCCCCGAATGTCGCGGTAGTCGTGGTTCACCTCGCCCACCTTCAGTTTGCCGTGAAACGAGGCGTTTGCCGGCTCTTGGTATTCAATGATCAGCTCGTCGCCACGGACCAAAGACACGGGGAGCTTGTCCCGGTCGGAGTTGTTCAGGTGGTTGAACGCCCCGAGAACGTGGGTTTGCTCCGGATTGTAGAGAAACAGCTGTGCACCCTCCGGCAGGCGGTATTCCGAGAACAGGACATTGACGGAATAGGCTCCGGCGGAACGTATCCCAAGCCTCCACACCCGTGTGCCGTCGGCAAGGGTGAACCACCTGCCCGAGTTCTCAGGCGTGAAGTCTGTCATGAACTTGTATGCAAAGTGGTATCCGCTACGAAGGTCGCTTTCGTTCAGCGAGTCTATCCGCAACTGCTCGGCAACGTCGAACGCGGGCATTTCCTCGAAGGCAAGACCGGCACGGGTAACAGCCGAGAAGGGAAGAGGCTTCCCTCCGTGGCTCACCTGACTTATCGCGGCTCCGACAGACAGCAGGCTTATGAAGAGTGGGATAATCAGCTTTCTCATACGGCGGCAAAAGTATGTTTTTTCTCACTGCCAACCGGCTTCTCCCGTTTTTTATCTAAGTTTGCCCGCCGAAAAAACAGGACTATATTACTAACAACTAAACGATAAAGATATGGCAACACCTCCTTTCAGGTATCAGGCTCCGTTTCCGCTTGGAGAAGATACGACAGAGTATTATCTGCTTACAAAAGACTATGTGTCGGTGTCCGAGTTTGAAGGACAGCCGGTGCTTAAGATTGCAAAAGAAGGGCTGACGGCGATGGCAAACGCTGCTTTTCGCGACGTGGCTTTCATGCTTCGCCCCGAGCACAACGAACAGGTGGCAAAGATACTTGGCGACCCTGAAGCAAGTGACAACGACAAGTTCGTTGCCCTGACGTTCCTTCGCAATGCGGAGGTGGCAGCAAAGGGTCAGCTCCCCGTCTGCCAGGACACCGGTACGGCTATCATCCACGGCGAGAAAGGTCAGCATGTGTGGACGGGCTACTGCGACGAAGAGGCTCTCTCGCTGGGTGTCTACAAGACTTATACGGAAGAGAACCTGCGCTATTCGCAGAACGCTCCTCTCAGCATGTATGAAGAGGTGAACACGCGTTGCAACCTGCCGGCACAGATCGACATCGAGGCAACAGAAGGCATGGAATACCGCTTCCTCTGCGTTGCCAAGGGTGGCGGCTCGGCAAACAAGACATACCTTTTCCAGGAGACGAAGGCAATCCTGAACCCCGCAACGCTGGTGCCCTTCCTCGTGGAGAAGATGAAGACATTGGGCACGGCGGCCTGCCCTCCTTATCATATCGCTTTCGTCATCGGCGGCACATCTGCCGAGAAGAACCTGCTCACCGTGAAGCTGGCTTCAGCGCATTACTACGACAGCCTGCCGACAAGCGGCAACGAGGGCGGACGTGCTTTCCGCGACATCGAGCTTGAGAAGCAGGTGCTGGAAGCTGCCCACAACATAGGTCTGGGTGCACAGTTCGGCGGCAAGTATTATGCCCACGACGTGCGCATCGTGCGCCTGCCCCGTCACGGTGCTTCCTGCCCCGTAGGTATGGGAGTGTCATGCTCGGCAGACCGTAACATCAAATGCAAGATCAACAAAGACGGTATATGGATTGAGAAGATGGACTCGAACCCGGGCCGTCTGATCCCTGCCGAGCTTCGCCGTGCAGGTGAGGGCGACGCTGTCAGGATTGATCTCAACCAACCTATGGCAGACATACTGAAGGAACTGACGAAATATCCCGTGTCGACACGCCTGTCGCTGAACGGGACAATAGTGGTTGGTCGCGACATTGCCCATGCCCGCCTGAAAGAGCGCATCGAGCGCGGTGAAGGGTTGCCGCAGTATATCAAGGACCATCCCATCTACTACGCAGGTCCTGCCAAGACCCCTCAGGGAATGGCATCGGGATCTTTCGGTCCGACAACGGCAGGGCGTATGGACTCGTATGTCGACCTCTTCCAGGAGAACGGCGGCAGCATGATCATGATTGCCAAGGGTAACCGCAGTCAGCAAG
>CAVIFD010000229.1:0-3578 GCA_963641545.1 bacterium
CACTAAAGGGATGACAGTGGGGGTGGGGCGGCAGTGCTTACGCTTTGGGCGCGGGATGACAGTGGGGTGGGGGCGGACAAAGAGAAGGGGCTGCGTCGCATCATCGCAACACAGCCCCATGGATATTTCAATAAGGATACCGACGATTATTCGTTGTCGTCGTCTGCTGTGATGGACGGGTTGTTTTCCAACTCGGCATTCGGGATATGATAGATCATACGATAGTCCCTCGAAGAATACGTAACGGCGTTGAACGAAGGCAGGTCGGAGGCGTGGTTGGTGCTTGTCGAACGGTCGATGGTCTCGCCACGACGTTTTGCGTCAAGGTAACGGTTGCCTTCCATCCATGTGTCGATACGTTTCTGTATGCATATCTCCTGATAGAGGGCATCGCCTGTGCCGCTGAACGAATAGCCCGGGATACGAGTAGCCATCACCGTGTTGAGCATGTTCTTCGCTGCGGCTTCGTTGCCTGCGAGGTAGTATGCCTCGGCAGCCACGAAATACATCTCACCGCTACGGAAGTAGATGATGGCAGAGGTGAACGGGTCGGGCGAAGTGCCTGTTATGTAGACATCGCGGAACTTGTTTTGGATATACTGCGTCATGTTCTTACCCTCTTCATACTCGTAGCTGATGCCGAGGAGGTTGTAGTCCTCGTTGTAGCCGAACCATTTCTTGCGCACGTCGTTGTCGGCAATCTTGTTGTAGAGGTCCGAAGCAACGAGCTTGCGGCAACCAACCTGTCCGCCGTAACCAACCATGTAAGAGTCTACGTGCGAGAAGAACGAAGCGTAGTATCCGGTTGTCTCCGACGTTACGTTGTATCCCCAGATGACCTCCGGCATGCTGAGCGAGTTGAAGCCGCTGAGCATATCGCTTTCCGTGTTCAGAGAAGCACTTGTGGCAGCAGCCTCCGCATACTTGGCAGCTCCGGCATAGTCGCCCGTAAACATCAGGATGTTGGCATAGATGGCAGCTGCGGCATATTCGCTCAGCCCGACCTTGCCGTTGTGGAAGCCTTCGCCCTCGAGGTAGCTGTAACCCTTGCTGATGTCGCTCAGGATCTGGTCGTAGATCTCGCCCACGCTGACGCGCTCCTGGCGATACACTTCCTCAGTCTTCAAAGGAACACCCGGCTGACTTGTGCCCACGCTGTAGGGGTGCTGCCAAAGGTTGATCAGCCAGAAGTAGCTGTAAGCACGCAGTGCGTAGGCTTCTCCGAGCATGATCTTCGCGCTCTTGTCTGTCGGCATGCCGCCGTCGGCAGGCTTCAGCATGGTGATGATGGTGTTCGAGTTGTCGATAACCGTGTAGAGCTGGTTCCACATGCTCTTCGTGCGGCGGTAGTTGCCCATGCGGTTGTCGAGCTGATAGTCGTAGCAGAAGAAATGCACGTCGCGGTTGTATGCGATATCCTCACAGAGCAAGTCTGTTGCCAGCTTGATGGAAGGGATACCGAAGTCGTCGTGCGAAGTCCATTCGTCGCCACCGCAATAGAAGTTCATATATGCTCCCGTCACGTAAGCCTGCACCTGCGAAGGGTCTTTCTGCATTGTTTCCGTCACAGATTCCTCGTCTATGTATTGAGTGGGAGCGGTGTCAAGATAATCACCGGAACACGACGTAGCCAGCAAAAGCGCACCGGCTGCGAATCCATTGTATATACTGTTTTTCAATTTCATGATTAGTTCGAATTTAGAATGTTAATGAAAGTCCTACCGACATTGAACGGATGGCAGAGTAGTTGGCCTGAGACTGACCGGAGATATACTGACGCGGGTCCATACCCTTACGAGCCGACCAGAGAGCCACGTTGTCTGCTGCGAAGTAGATACGCGTGTTCTCGATGGAAGCCGGCTTCAGCCAAGCCTTCGGCAGAGTGTAACCCAGCGTGATGTTACGCAGGTTGAAGAAGGAAGCGCCGACAAGGAAGCGGTCGGAGAATGTGTTGGCATTCTGGTCGCCGTCCAAGACAGGGATGTTGCTCGAAGTGTTCGTCTCGCTCCATGCGTTCAGGATGTCGCGGTGCCAGTTCTGACCTGCTTCGCCGGCGTGCATCAGGGATGCATACATGCTGTCGAAGATCTTTCCGCCCAGCTGATAGTTCGTGGCAATGGAGAAGTCGAGCCCTTTCCACGAGAAGTCCGTGGTGATACCACCCTGGAAGTCGGGCAGCGCAGTGCCGATGTAATACTTGTCTGCCTGGCTGTAGTCCGTCGTAGTAGCCAGGACGGTGTTGCCGCTGTCGTCCACGTCGTCGTAATACCACATCGAGTGACCCGTCTCGTCAACGCCTGCATAACGATAGTAGTAGAAGTCGTACACGCTGCGTCCTTCGCGGATGTTATAGTAGCTGCTGTGGGTGATACCCTTCTCGCGCTTGTCTTCAGGTATGTCCGTCACCTTGTTCTTGTAGTGCGTTCCCGTGAGTGTCCATTTCCATGTCATGTCTTTGGGCATCGGGATGTTTATGCCAAGAGTGAACTCAACGCCCTTGTTTGTCATGGTCAGCGCGTTCTGCGAGATATACGACAGACCCGACGACTTAGGCTGCGGCACGTTGTAGAGCATGTCTTTCGTCTTCTTGTTGAAGTATTCGAAGTCTACGTCCAACAGGTTGTCGAGCAGGCTTGCGCTGAAGCCGACGTTGAAGTTGTATGATGTCTCCCAGGTAAGGTCGGGGTTGCCTTCGTAGTATTTCGATACAGAGAAACTGCCGTCGCTGTTCGACACGTTATACTGTGTCTTGTATGCGTAGTAGTTGCTGGATGAGGTTGTCGGGTAGTAGATATCGTCGTTACCCACGCTACCGTAGCTTGCACGCAGTGTCAGGTTGTCCACCCACGTAACGTCTTCCATGAAGCTCTCTTTCGAGATACGCCAAGAACCGCCGAGCGACCAGAACGTACCCCAACGGCTGTCTTTGGCGAAACGCGAAGAACCGTCGCGGCGGAGCGAACCGGAGAAGTAATACTTGTCGTCGTAGTCGTAGTTCACACGTCCGAGATACGACTCGATGGAGTATTCGTGAGTATACGAGTTCATGCTTTCCATCGTGATGGAGTTGTTGAACTCCGGCGTTGTTGCCTCGAAGAACTTGGTCTTTGCGTTGTACAGGTAGTTGTACATGAACTTGTAGTTCTCATGTCCGATGAGTACATCCAAGTGATGCTTGTCGGCGATTGTCTTCGTGTAGCTCAACAGCTCGTTTATCGTGTATGTCTGTGAACGTGTGCGATACTTGTATGCACGTCCGCCGGAAGTGACAGCGTCGCCAAACGTAGGAGTCTGGAAACGGTTCTGCATCGAGTTCGTCAGGTCGTAACCCATGTTTGCCTGAAACTTGAAGTCGCTGAGGAAGGATACCGACGCACCGAAACGGCCGCTGAGGTTATCGCTGAGCACCTGATTCTGGTTTGCCTCGTCCGAAGCCACAACGTTCTGGTTCGAACCCCAAGCACGTGCTCCGTATACACCGTTACCGAAGTCGTAGATGTTACTGCCGTCTTCGTTGTAGAGCCTGTTTCCGCTCTTGTCGTAGGCATAAACAGGATAGATAGGAGCGATGTATTGGG
>CAVIFD010000230.1:0-3577 GCA_963641545.1 bacterium
GCGTGATTACAGAGAAGGTTTTATTATCATTTTAATAATATAGCGATTATGATTTATTCACAAGAAGTTCAACACATGTGTGTTGTAAAGAAAGGAGCCAACCATCCTTGTGCTCCGATTCCTGAAGAAGGGAAATGGGTTAGATCTACTCAGATTACTGATATCTCGGGTTTGACTCATGGTATCGGTTGGTGTGCTCCCCAGCAAGGTGCATGTAAACTGACACTGAACGTTAAGGAAGGAATCATCCAGGAGGCGCTGGTTGAGACAATCGGTTGCTCCGGTATGACCCACTCTGCTGCCATGGCTTCCGAGATTCTTCCGGGCAAAACTCTTTTGGAAGCATTGAACACCGACCTCGTTTGCGATGCCATCAACACGGCAATGCGCGAGTTGTTCCTCCAGATTGCTTACGGACGTACTCAGTCTGCTTTCTCGGAAGGCGGTCTGCCCGTTGGCGCCGGATTGGAAGACCTCGGTAAGGGTCTGCGCAGCCAGGTTGGTACCATGTTCGGTACTTATGCAAAAGGCACACGTTACTTGGAAATGGCTGAAGGTTATTGCACACGCATGGCTCTTGATGCCGACGATCAGGTTATCGGTTATGAATTCGTTCACCTCGGTAAGTTCATGGAGATGGTGAAGAAGGGCACCGACGCAAACGAGGCTCTTGAGAAGGCAAAAGGTTCTTACGGTCGCTTCAAAGAAGCTGTGAAGTATATCGATCCTCGACATGAATAAGAAAACACTCTCGCGCGTCCTGCTCGGGCTTATCCTCATGACTGCCGTCGCCACGGTCGTCGCCTACTTCGTCTTGAAGGCAGACCGTCCTTGGATGGCGTTCTATGTTGCCTGCTGCGGGGGTGTGTTGGTTTTCAATTTCCTAATATCTTTATTTCTGGTAAGTAAAAATCTTAAAAAGTAAATTTAATATGGCTTTATTTGAAAGTTACGACCGCCGGATCGATCATATCAACGCGGTTTTGAAAGAATACGGTATCAACGGCATCGAGGATGCCAAGGCTATCTGCGACGCCAAGGGTATCGACCCTTATACAATGTGTAAGGAGACGCAGCCTATCTGTTTCGAGAATGCTGCATGGGCATACGTGGTAGGTGCTGCCATCGCCATCAAGAAAGGTTGCAAGAATGCTGCCGACGCTGCCGAGGCTATCGGTATCGGCTTGCAGGCGTTCTGTATTGCCGGCTCTGTTGCCGACGACCGTAAGGTTGGTCTCGGTCACGGAAACCTGGGCGCACGTCTGCTTCGCGAGGAGACGAAATGTTTCGCTTTTCTGGCAGGTCACGAGTCTTTCGCTGCTGCAGAAGGTGCCATCAAGATTGCAGAGATGGCAAACAAGGTGCGTAAGCAGCCTCTGCGCGTCATCCTGAACGGTCTTGGTAAGGATGCGGCTATGATTATCTCTCGTATCAACGGCTTTACTTACGTTCAGACGCAGTTCGACTATGCTACGGGTGCATTGAACGTGATTAAAGAGACGCCGTACTCTACGGGTCTTCGTGCCAAGGTTAAGTGCTATGGTTGCGACGACGTGCGCGAGGGTGTTGCTGTCATGCGTGCCGAGGGTGTCGACGTGTCTATCACGGGTAACTCGACGAACCCGACGCGTTTCCAGCATCCGGTAGCCGGAACATACAAGAAGGAATGCCTGGAGAACGGACGTAAGTACTTCTCTGTTGCATCAGGTGGTGGTACGGGACGTACATTGCATCCCGACAACATGGCTGCAGGTCCTGCTTCATACGGTATGACCGACACGATGGGTCGTATGCACAGCGACGCTCAGTTTGCCGGCTCGTCTTCCGTTCCTGCACATGTCGAGATGATGGGCTTCCTCGGTATGGGTAACAACCCGATGGTTGGTGCCACCGTTGCCGTTGCCGTTGCCATCGAAGAGGCAATGAAGAAGTAAATCGAAAGAAGATTTTCGCATATAGAAGCTCCTGCCCCGCACGCCGGTCGCAGGAGCTTTTGTATGGAAAGGTTGACAAGTAACACAGAGTATTATAACCGGATAACAGCATGAAAGGAACTAAACGAACAACAAAAATCATAGTCATTGCCGCACTCGCTATTGTATCAGCCGTGTTGGCGATAATAGCAGGATGCGATTACCTCGTCAGCAGCAATGCTGATGGCAGGTTGTATGACGACGCGGCTTCTGCGCCAGAAGCAGAAGTGGGTTTGCTCTTGGGAACGACACCCCAAACACGAGTAGGCAGACGTGCCAGCCGGTTCTTCAAGTATAGGATAGATGCCGCTGAAGCCCTATACAAAGCCGGCAAGATAAGAACCATCCTCATAAGCGGCGACGAGAATAGTCTTGACGGCGTCAACGAAGTGGTGTGCATGCGCGACAGTTTGATGGCAAGAGGGGTGCCTGAGACTGCTTTCATTCTTGATGGCAAGGGATTCCGCACTCTTGATGCCGTTGTGCGTGCCACGAAAGTCTATGGTCTGCACAGTTATATTGTCATCTCTCAAAAGTTCCATAACGAACGGGCATTGTATCTGGCAGAACATCTCGGACTGGATGTCCACGACCTCACCGGTTTCAATGCGGCAGATGCAACTTCCAATATGGCTTTTATAACATACCTGAGAGAATATCCGGCAAGAGTGAAAGTCTTCGTCGATATAATATCAGGCAAGCAACCATATTCCATCGACAAAGCAGACCTTCAGCATTATAATCAATAGACCGCCCGACTTGTTCACTCCTCCTTCGTGTTGCTTGATTTTCCGCCGATGGCTTCGCGTTTGTAGCGGGTGATCTGGGCGTTCATCGCGTCTATAAGCTCGGCGTAATCAGCGTCGCCCTCGAGCAAGGCAAGGGCATTCACCTTGTCGATGAGGGTGCGATAGGCTTTGTCGGTCGCGAGGCGGGCAGCCTTCGTTCCGCCCACACCTCTTGCGCCAATCTCAATGTTACGCCTGTTCATAAGCTCGAACACCTCTTGGTTTGCCGCCTTCATCGTCTCGACGAACGTCGAAAGCCCAAGTGCTGCAATGTCGGCGGCGTACTCCCCCTCAAGGCTCTCGATGAAGCTCGTCATCATACCCGTCTGCTTGTCGCGTTGATCCGTTGTCACTATCCGGCAGCTCTTGATATGGTTCCAAAGCCTCCTTGCAGCCACCAGCATCTCGCCCTCGGGCAGCGAAAGATACCCCTTCACCGTCCCCTTGTAGCCCGAGTAGCTGCCGTCGCGAACCGCGTCGCTATGAACAATCTGCTCCGTCAGTTCGCTCTTGCGCATGGTTCTCAGCTTCGCCTCCTCGCGGCTGAACGCTGCTCTCAGCGTCGCGATGTCGGCAGAAAGCCTGCCCGCAACCCCCTCGTGTTCCTCAATCTGCTCCAAAGTGGTCCGCACAAAGTTGTAATGCGCCCCGTTCGGTAGCCGAGATATTGCTATTCCTTTAATCTTCTTCTCCATGTCACTATGTTTTTGGATGAATATGTTCTCTGAATTTTCAGCAAAGGTAGTGAACTACTTCAACAATATTATCGAATTAACAAATATATCGTTGAACTACTTCAACATTATCTCTGAATTT
>CAVIFD010000231.1:0-3568 GCA_963641545.1 bacterium
AGAAAGTACCCGATGATTTATCCGCCTTTCCTGTGGCGGATAAGAAAGTACCCGATGATTTATCCGCTTTTCCCGTAGCGGATAAATTGCGCGCAAACAAAAAGGGCTGCGCCTTCGTGGCGCAACCCTTTTACGATGTGTGGTTGTCGTATACCGATTAGTATCCGAACAATTCCTCGCTGCTCAGGCGGGTTATCGGTCCGTATTGGCTGAGCGACTTCAGGTCGAGGTCTTTCTCGTCGCCCAGGACGCAGTACGTGTACTTGCGATCCTTCACCCATTTCTCCTGGAAGGCTTTCACGTCAGCCAGCGTCATGGTCGGAACCTGTTCGTAGAGTGCCTTCCGGCGGTCGACGTTCAGTCCGAGGTCTTGTGCGTTCAGATACGACCAAAGCACGTCGGCCTTGGTGATACGCTCGGTGCGCAGACGGGCAATGATGGCATCTTTCGCCAGCTTGAACGCCTTCTCCGACTCCGGCATGTTGTTGATAATATCGTCGAATGCCTTCATGGCATCTATCATCTTGTCGTTCTGCGTTGCGATGAACGAACGGTAGATATACGGGAATTTCAGCTTCGAGGGTGCGAGGAAGAATGCCGCAGCGGAATAAGCCAAGCCGCGGGCTTCGCGCATCTCCTGGAACACGATGGCATTCATGCCGCCGCCGAAATACTCGTTGTACATTTCAACCATGGGCTGAACCGTTGCGTCGAACTTCTCTCCTCGGTTGGATATGGCAGAGAAGTAGATCTGCTTTGCGTCGTATTGCGCGAGCAGCACCTTGTTCTCCGGCGTCTCGACGGATTTGAACTTGTTCACCTCCTCGATGGGCGTCAGCTTCTCGGGCACGTTGTGATATTCGTTCACGATCTTCAGCAGACTTTCCGGCTTCTCCGGACCGTAATACAGTATCTTGTGCTCGTAGGAGTTTATCTTGTGGATACGGTCAACCAGCTCCTCGGGGTTCATGTTCTGCAGCTCCTCGGTGCTGAGCACATTCGTCACGGGCGACTGCGGTCCCCACATGGCATACTGCGTCAAGCGGTTGAAGATCTGTGTCTGGTTCAGCTTCGCGTTCGCGCGGCTCTTCATGATGTCGGCAGCAAGGTTGTCGTATGCCGTCTTGTCCACCTGCGCGTCTTTCAGTATCTCCTCGAAGAGGGCCATGGCCTTCGGCATGTTCTCGCTCAGTCCCTGAAGGGTGACATACGTGCGCTCCCTGCCCGGGTTGACGCTGAAGTAGCAAGCCATGCGGTAGAACTCTTCGTTGATTTCCTTGAGCGTCTTCGTCGAAGTGCCCAGATATTCCATGTAGTCGAAAGCCGTGCCGAGAGCCTTGTCGTTGTTGTTTCCCATCTCGAAGACATACATCAGCGAGAAGATGTCGTTGGTAGTGTTCTGCTTGTAGAGCACGGGGATGTTGCTCTTGGCTGTCAGCTTCTGAAGGTCCTTCTCGTAGTCGAGGAAGACAGGCTCTATCGGTGTCACCTCCGAAGCCTGAATCTCCTTGAGGAACGCGCTCGAGCTGTCGCGGTTCATCACGATAGGGGTGATCTGCGGCTTGTCCATCTTCTTCTCGTTCGGGTCTTTGCCCTCTCTCTTATATATCAGCGCGTAGTTGTCGCCGAAATACTTGTTGGCAAATGCCACGATCTGCTCTTTGGTGACCTTGCTCATGCGGTCGATCTGCCCTACCTCGTCTTTCCAGTCCACGCCGTTGATGAATGCCGAGACGAACATATCCGCGCGGCTCTCGTTGCTCTCGAGGCTCGATGTCTGCATCAGCTTGAAGTTGTTGATAACAGCCTCGAGCAGCTTCTCGTCGAAGTCGCCCTTCTTCAGCTTCTCTATCTCGGCAAAGAAAAGGTCTTTCACGTCGTCGAGCGTCTGACCCTGCTTCGGGCGGCCGCTCATGACGAATGCACTGTAGTCAGCCATGTCGTACGCTCCGGCGTAGCAGCTGAGCACCTTCTGCTGCTGCAGCAAATCGGCATCCATCAGACCTGCCTTGCCGTTGTTGAGTATCGTGCTCGTGAGAGTCATCAAATCCGACTCGGGCGACGAGATGCCCGGCAGTCGCCATCCTATCGTCACGTTCTCGGCATCCAGTCCGAACACTTCCTTCACGACGGGAGCCTTGACGGGCGATTCGTGCGTCACGGGGAGCTTGGGCAGGTCGGGGTTCGGCTTCAAGTGTCCGAAATACTTGTTGATGATCTCCACGGTCTCGTCAGGGTCAAAGTCACCCGACATACATATTGCCATATTGTTTGGCACGTACCATGTGTCGTGATACTTCTTGACGTTGGTGATCGACGGGTTCTTCAGGTGATCCTGCGTGCCGAGCACTGTCTGCGTTCCGTAAGGATGGTCGGGGAAGAGGGCAGAGAGCATTGCTTCATACACCTTCCTGCCGTCGCGCGTCAGCGACATGTTCTTCTCCTCGTAGATGGTCTCCAGCTCCGTATGGAAGCCGCGGATAACGTTGTTCTCGAAACGGTCTGCCTGGATCTTTGCCCAGTTGTCAATCTGGTTCGACGGGATGTCTTCCGTATACACCGTCATGTCGAAGCCCGTGTAGGCATTCGTGCCGTTAGCGCCGATGGCAGACATCAGCTTGTCGTACTCGTTAGGGATAGACAGCTTCGAAGCCTCGTAAGACACGCTGTCAATCCGATGATAGATGGCCTTGCGCTCCGCCTCGTCTGTCGTCTTGCGGTAAACCTCGAAGAGCTGCTCAATCTCGTCGAGCATAGGCTTCTCTGCTTCGTAGTTCTGAGTGCCGAACTTCTGCGTACCCTTGAACATAAGATGCTCGAAGTAGTGCGCCAGTCCGGTTGTCTCAGCCGGGTCGTTCTTTCCGCCCACGCGAACAGCGATATACGTCTGGATGCGCGGCGTCTCCTTGTTTACTGTGAGATACACTTTCAATCCGTTGTCGAGCGTATAGATACGCGCCTTCATGGGATCGCCGGGGACTGTCTCGTACTTGAACGACGACGTCTCCTTACATGCCACTGCTGCCAACAAAATGATTGCGGCAAGCGATAAAAACTTAATAGATTTACACATGAATGTATGATATATGAGTCAATTTGGCGGCAAAAGTAGGTGTTTATCTGCTACTTTGTTTCTCCGCCATCAAATATATGCGTCTTTGAATGCCGCCCTTATCTTGTCGACATAATCCGTCTTCTCCCAGGTGAAAAGCTCCACGTCGCAGACCACAGGCTCTGCGTTGTAGCGCGAGACGAATGTCTTGGTGACGCGCTCCGGACGGCGACCCATGTGACCATAGGATGCTGTCTCAAAATAGATGGGGTTGCGCAGCTTCAGACGCTCTTCGATGGCTTTCGGGCGCAGGTCGAAAAGCTCGCGCACCTTCAAGGCAATCTCGCCGTCGGAGAGCTTCACATGAGAGCGTCCGAACGTGTTGACGAAGATGTTTATCGGCTCGGCAACGCCAATGGCATACGACACCTGCACAAGCATCTCGTCGGCAATGCCGGCTGCCACCATGTTCTTTGCAATGTGGCGGGCTGCGTAGGCTGCCGAACGGTCCACCTT
>CAVIFD010000232.1:0-1232 GCA_963641545.1 bacterium
GCCCATGTGTATGACATCACATACGGAAGCATCGAGCCGTTTGTCGACAACCTTGTCATAATAGACGACAGCATTGTCCGCGGGACGACACTGAAGCAAAGCATCATCGGCATTCTCGACCGCCTGCATCCACGGAAGATTGTGATTGTGTCGTCGTCGCCGCAGGTGCGTTACCCTGATTACTACGGCATCGACATGTCGCGGATGAACGAGTTCATTGCTTTCAAGGCGGCGGTGGCTCTTCTCAAGGACCGTGGGATGGAGTCTGTTATTATGGATGTCTACAAGAAAGCCAAGAAGCAGGAGTCGGAAGGCGGCAAGGAGATGGTGAACTATGTGAAGGAGATCTACGCACCGTTTACCGACGAGGAGATCTCTGCCAAGATGGTTGATTTGCTGACACCGGCAGGCACACATGCCAAGGTGGAGATCGTCTATCAGACGTTGGACGGTCTGCATGCCTCTTGCCCGAATCATCCGGGCGACTGGTATTTCTCCGGCGATTATCCGACACGGGGTGGAGTGCGGATGGTGAACAAGGCGTTCATCGATTATTTTGAGGAATTGACGATTGAATAAGATATGCAAGAAGAGAAAACAGCGACATTGATTTTGGACGACGGGACTGTTTTTCGCGGCCTTTCTTTCGGCTGCGGGAAGGCTGTTGCCGGCGAAGTGGTGTTCAACACTGCCATGACGGGATACCCCGAGAGCCTGACCGACCCCTCGTATGCCGGTCAGCTGATGGTATTGACCTATCCGCTGGTGGGTAACTACGGTGTGCCTGCACGCACATTCGCAGCGAACGGGATTGCCACGTTTATGGAAAGCGAGAAGATACATGCCGAGGCAATCATCGTGAGCGATTACAGTCATGAATACAGTCATTGGAATGCTGTGGAGAGCTTGGGAAGCTGGCTGAAAGACGAGGGCGTGCCGGGTATATATGGAATAGACACCCGTGCGCTGACGAAGAAGCTGCGCGAGCACGGTGTCATGATGGGGCGGATAGTTATTGGTGACGCACAGAAGGCTGCGGATCGTGGCGCGTTCCCCGAATATGGTGCAATCAACTATGTGGACCGCGTCTCCTGCAAGGATATTATCTGTTACGCTCCCGACGGAACGGCTCAGTCGTTCCCGGTGGAGGGTTTCGGCAGCGATAAGATGCCGGACCGTAGCGGGGGGCTGAAGAATGTCGTGCTTCTCGACTGCGGCGTAAAGCATAATAT
>CAVIFD010000232.1:1307-3057 GCA_963641545.1 bacterium
CACCTCGCAGAACCACGGATATGCAGTGGACAATGCAACGTTGGGTGCTGACTGGGAGCCGCTCTTTGTCAATATGAACGACGGCACGAACGAGGGCATACGCCACAAGACGAAGCCGTTCTTCTCGTCGCAGTTTCATCCCGAGGCTTGCAGCGGACCGACGGATACGGAGTTTATGTTCGATAAGTTTGCCGAGCTGCTGTAAGTAAATAAGAAAAAGGAGAAAAGAAGGATATGAAAGAAGACATAAAGAAAGTCCTGATATTAGGTAGCGGTGCCCTCAAGATAGGTGAGGCAGGCGAGTTCGACTATTCAGGCAGCCAGGCGTTGAAAGCCATCAAGGAGGAAGGCATCCGGACGGTGCTCATCAATCCTAACATTGCGACGGTGCAGACTTCGGAAGGAGTAGCAGACACGGTTTATTTCCTGCCTGTCACTCCTTTTTTCGTAGAGAAGGTGATAGCCAAGGAGCGTCCCGAGGGCATCTTGCTGGCATTCGGCGGACAGACCGCGCTCAACTGCGGCGTGGCTCTCTACCGGAGCGGCGTGCTTGAGAAATACAACGTGCGTGTGCTGGGTACGCCGGTGCAGGCCATCATGGATACGGAAGACCGCGAGCTGTTTGTCCACAGGCTCGACGAGATAGGAGTGAAGACCATCAAGAGCGAGGCAGTGGAGAACGTTGCCGATGCCCGTCGTGCCGCAGCAGAGCTGGGCTATCCCGTGATTGTGCGTGCTGCGTATGCACTCGGCGGCTTGGGCTCGGGCTTCTGCGACAATGAAGCGGAGCTGGACGTGCTGCTCGAGAAAGCCTTCTCTTTCTCTCCGCAGGTGCTGGTCGAGAAGAGCCTGAAGGGATGGAAAGAGGTGGAATATGAGGTGGTGCGCGATAGGTTCGACAACTGTATCACGGTCTGCAACATGGAGAACTTCGACCCGCTGGGCATCCATACCGGCGAATCGATTGTCATAGCCCCTTCGCAGACACTGAGCAACACGGACTATCACAAGCTGCGTGAGCTGGCAATACGCATCATACGTCATATCGGCATTGTGGGAGAATGTAACGTGCAGTATGCCTACGACCCCGAGAGCGAGGACTACAGGGTGATTGAGGTGAATGCACGCCTCAGCCGCTCGTCGGCATTGGCATCGAAGGCAACGGGCTATCCGCTGGCTTTCGTCGCAGCCAAGTTGGGACTGGGCTACGGGCTGTTCGATTTGAAGAACTCGGTGACGAAGACCACCAGCGCATTCTTCGAGCCTGCGCTCGACTATGTGGTCTGCAAGATACCGCGCTGGGACTTGGGTAAGTTTCATGGCGTTGCCCGCGAGCTTGGCTCGAGCATGAAGTCCGTAGGCGAGGTGATGGCAATAGGACGCACCTTCGAGGAGGCAATACAAAAGGGCTTGCGTATGATTGGGCAGGGCATGCACGGCTTCGTGGAAAACAAAGAGCTTGTCATCCCCGACATCGACAAGGCACTGCACGAGCCTACCGACCGACGCATATTCGTTATCAGCAAGGCATTCCGCGCCGGATATACGATAGACCAGATACACGACCTTACGAAGATTGACAAGTGGTTTCTTCAGAAGCTGTATAACATCATCCTTACCGCAGGAGCTTTGGAGGGCTGCAGCCGCATTGCCGACATCCCCGACGACCTGCTCCGAAGGGCGAAGGTGCAGGGCTTCTCCGACTTCCAGATTGCACGTGCAGTGTTCAAGGAAGGAATGGAAGACGGTG
>CAVIFD010000232.1:3067-3555 GCA_963641545.1 bacterium
CGAGAAGGCAATCCTTCAGGTGCGGCAAGACCGCAAGTATCGCGGCATAGTGCCTGTGGTGAAACAGATCGACACGTTGGCAGCCGAATATCCGGCGCAGACCAACTACCTATACCTCACGTACAGCGGCACGGAGAACGACGTGCAGTATGTGGGCGACAAACGTTCCGTCGTGGTGCTCGGCTCGGGTGCTTACCGCATAGGCTCGTCTGTGGAGTTCGACTGGTGCGGCGTGCAGGCACTGAACACCATCCGCAAGGAAGGATGGCGTTCGGTGATGATAAACTACAACCCCGAGACGGTGTCGACAGACTATGACATGTGCGACCGCCTCTACTTCGACGAGCTCACCTTCGAGCGTGTGATGGATATCCTTGAGCTGGAGAACCCGCACGGCGTGATTGTGTCCACCGGCGGACAGATACCAAACAACCTTGCCATGCGCCTCGACGAGCAGCATGTCAACATCCTCGGAACGTCGGCAAAGA
>CAVIFD010000233.1:0-1313 GCA_963641545.1 bacterium
GTGAAACGGAAGAAATAGTCAAGCAGAAAATAGGAAACCGATATGCCGATATTTTGCAGCACCAAACTAACCGAGAGCACGACTAACAACGTCTTACTGCGCATATTCCTTATGATCCCGAGATAAAGCGGATAGTAAATCATCAGAAGATAGATGTACCACAAAAAGGTGCTCTCGCTTTCTTTGGGCGATATGAGCAACATCAAAAGTTGCTTGGGAACTCCTGCCATCCCTGTGTGGGGGAGATTGAGTAAGATGCATAAAAGCCCTACGGAAATGTAACCCGAAAGAAACTTCTTCAGTTTGCTCTTTATCAAAGGCGCGGTTGCCCGTTCCCCCGCTTTGTATGCGTAGCCCATAAGAAAGCCTGACAGAAAAATGAATAGCGGCATGTGAAACAGATAAATGTAGTAATGCAGTCCGCCATACCATTCGGGCATTATAGGAAACAGGTGATGCCCCACAACAACCAGTGTCATGGCTATCCCTTGCATACAATCTACTGTTTCCAAACGAGGGAGATTGTTTTTCGTCATGTCAGGCAGACGCTTTACAGCTTCATCAGGTCGCTTTCGCTGACGTATTCGAGACTCTGGCGGCGGATAACCTCGCGGGCAGCTTCGCGGTTGTTGGTGCGCAGGATCAGGATGGATTTGCCGCTAAGGGAGAAGCAATACATGTATTCGATGCTGAGTCCGCCCCTCGTGAAGCAGGCGAGGGTCTCGGCAAAGCTCCCCGCGTCGGAGCCGCCGGCGATGGCAAGCACCTCCGTGAGGTTTGCACTCACATTATTGCTCTTTAGTGTCTTGTATGCCTTCTGCGGGTCGCCGGCAATGATGCGCAGTATGCCGTATTCCGACGTGTCGGCAACTGTTGCCGCGATGATGCGTATGTCTTCCTTGGCAAGCAGGGCAAGGATTTCGCTGAGCTTCCCGTATTTGTTTTCCAGGAAAACGGAGATTTGATTTACTGTCATGGCTTGTGTCTTTTTTATTTGTTGGATGATTACGATAGCTTGCGCATGTCTTTCACGCGCACAGCCTTGCCGTCCCCTACGGGCAGTGAGCCTTTGGCAACCAGCCGCAGACGCGGGGTGAGCAGCAGCTCGTCTTTGAGCTGACGTGTGATCTCCTTGGTGAGGCGTTGGAGCACGCTGTAGTCGTCGGTGAACAGGTCGCTGAGCTCCACTTCAATCAGCATCTCGTCGTTGTTGTTTACCGTCTCGATGGTGATGAGGTAGTTGCTGCCAAGCTCCTTGAACTGCATCAGTATCTTCTCGATCTGGATGGGGAAGAGGTTGACGCCTTTGAGGA